>JAISFK010000390.1 GCA_031263625.1 Clostridiales bacterium | reverse complement strand
CATATATTCAGGCATCGAATACGCGCGACGCAACCGCGCCCCGGCAAAGCTCAGACCGCGCCCTTGCCGCTCCGCGCTTTCCCGCCTTGCGCCAGCGCGCGCCTTTTGCCGCAGCAAATGCTGCAGGCGCATCGCGCCAATATCCAACAACCGAATTTTTCGCCAAATTTCGCCAATGGCCCTGCTCTTTCGCGCCTGTCTGATTAGTGCAGATAAGTATACTTATCTGCACTAAAAATCCTGCGTTAATCATCCCTCCAAACATCTAAAATTCCCATTTAATCTTACTACAGGGCGTTGCGTCGTCCTGAATCTTTGTGCGATTCTGCCTACGCCGGCCCGCCCTCGGTTAGTGCAGAATACTATAGTTATCCGCACTTGCCAAAACAGCGGCTTGACCGCTTGCTTGATCGCTTCTTGATCGCTTCTTGTGCGCACCCGCTTGTGCGCTTCTTGGCCGCTCAATCCTGCCAGCGCGCGGCGCCCTGCGCCCGATGCGGCGCATGCCGCAAGTTATACTCGTGTTCGATCGGAAATTCCGACCGCAAATTGCGGTAGGACAGAGGAAACGAGTATTACTGACTCGCATTTATGGTATATTCAAATGCTCGTCAGTATATTGTTCATAATAACCATACTTTACAGTATCTGCCCGCGCATGTCAAGCGCTTTTGGGCTTTCCGCACCCCGCGCGCCGCGCTTACGCCACTCCTTCTGCCGCCCGCACGGCCATGTCGGCCCAGCGCGCCAGCCTGCCCGGCTCGCCGCCGACGGTGGAGACGTCTTTCAGAATCAGCTCCGCGCTCAGGCCGTTTTCCCGCGCGGCGGCCAGGCTCTGCAACACGTCGGCCCGCGCGGCGTCCTCGTTGGGGGAGACGCCCGCGAGGTTGGCCGGGTTGGGCTTGAAGGAGACGATCAGGCTCTTAGGGAGGCGCCCGCAAAAAAGCTCCCTGTCGTTCCACGGGCTGCACGAAACCTTCTGCACGTTCGGGATCTGCGCGACGAGGTCCAGTCGGTCGTCCAGGCGCTCGCAGCAGCCGTAATAGATCCTGCCGAAGCGCGCGGCCATCTCACAAATATAGGGGAGCTCAAACTCGCGCGTGACGTCGGGCGCGACGGAGCTGAACAGCTGCGCCAGACCGTAGGCCCAGCTGTTTTGCGGCTTCGCGCCCTTGCCCTGCCCGAAGTCCGGCAGGAAGTCGTCCGTGTACGCATAGCTGCAGTGGCACGTCTTGGCGACGTCGTCGCAGACCTCCAGCCGCTCCGTGTCGTCGATGCCGGACAAAATCGCGTCGGTTGTGCGCCTAATGGCCGCGTGCAGGAATTCGGGGCGGTCGAGCAGATCGAAGTACACGTTTTCCACGCCCAGCCAGGTGGCGAGCGAGTCCCAGGCGCCCAAATGGAACTGCTCGCCGTGGGTCAGGCAAACGGGCGCGATCCCGTCGAAGACGCGCCGCGCCTCTTGCAGGTTTTCCGCGCTCTGCGCGTCGTCCCGCGTGAAATGCACGTCGTGGATCTTAGCCAGATCCTCCGGCTCCTTGATGACGGGCTTGTAAAAATGCGAGGACGCCGTTTCGTTCTGCACTTTCACAATCTTGTCCTCGTCGAGATCCACGCCGAAGCCGGACTTGCCGATCGCGGCGGGAACGGCGATGAACGGCTCCAGCACCATGTCCGCGGGGAAATTTTCCCACTGGTAGATCTGCTGGCGCAGGCCCCGTTCCACGCCCCGCCAATAGCGGTCGCCGATCTGCAGGCGCAGCGCGTCCGGCGCGGCGGCCTCCAGCTCGTGCCAGGGCAGCTGGTCGAGGACGACCATCGGGCGCTCCCCGGCTTTTCGGTTGTGCGCCTTCCAGAGGCGCAGCTTCTCCCGCTGCACGGGCAGCGACGCGTGGCGCATGTAGGTTTCGCCCAGCTGGCGCAGCAGCGCGGTTTCGTCGCGAGTGAGTTTCGTCATAGCGAATGTTACCTTCCTTTTACACTTTTCGGCGCTTCTTGTCAAGCTTCTCTTTCAACTTTTGCTCAATTTCAAACTTTTCAAACTTTCAAACTTTCGCGGGCGCACAAACAAAAAAACTTATTGACGCTTGCCCATAAGGGAATGTATAATAAATGCGAGGACTTCGCCTTTAGGCGGGCGGCGTCCCCTTAATCACAATTTATGATTCGGGTTTTGCCGCCATAATAGGGTTATGGCGGTATTTATTTATCAGGTTTCATCGAATCGGCAATTAGCCGTGCTACATCGACGATTAACCGCAGTGTGTCAATGACCGCCATATACAAGCCAATAATGCTCATGCGCCCCCCTTTCCAGGGGGCGCCGCCACGACAAAGCCCTCGCATGTTGACTATATCAAATAGCTAACGGCTCGTCAATCGGTCATGCCGTCGCGATCCGCGCCGTCCGGAGCCGCGCCGCGCTTGCTGGCCTCGTATATGCCCATGATCAGATCCTTCTGGTCGCGCGCCATCTCCTTGACGGACAGGCGGGCGCTCCTGTCCAGCATGGCCATCTTGAACCACTTCAGCGCTCCGAACAGGTTGCCCGTCCGGCGCATCAGCTCGCCGATCAGGTACTGCTGGCTCGCCTTGTCCATCCCGCCCACGGAGCCGCGCTCTTTTTCATACGCGCGCGAGAAGCCCTCCAGCGCGGTCGCCAGGAACGTCTTTTCGCTCGCGTCGTCGCCGGCTATGCGGTAGAGCCAGCCGATGTGCAGGCTGATGATCGCGCGCAGGCTCTCCCTGTCCTCCGAAACCACGGCGTTGTACAGCGCGAGCTTGTGGATCTCGATGGCTATCTCCGGCGTGTAGACGGCGGGGTACTCCTTTTCAAATTTCCACGACGACGATATTTTTTCCCTTATGAGGGCCTTCTGCCTCTGCGTCAGGTTCTTCATGTTGGCGGGCGGCGACGCGAAGCCGCAGTGCCTGCAAAACGCCACGAAATAATAGAGCGGGTTGGGCTCCTTGTAGCATGGCATGAAGTCCGTGTCCTTCCTGATCAGCCGGACGCCGGACGATTTGACGGCTGGGGACTGCGTCTCCCTGCCGCAGACGGGGCAGACGAATTTTTTCATGTACACGTTGCGCTTTATGTGCGCCTGCGCGTCGCCGGACTCGCCGCCGCCGCCCCCCTCCGGCTTTCCGGCGTCGCCGCTGCCGCCGCCGTTGCCGTATACCTTCGCGCCGCCGGCGCCCTGCAGCCCGAATGAGCGCAGCCCGGCAAATATTGTGTCTTCCATGTCTATGACCGTCCCTTGTATATGACCGTTACCTGCCTATGGCCGTTCCCTAGTATATGACCGCTCCTTGCCTATGGCCGCTCCTTGCCTATGGCCGCTCCTTGCTTATGGCCGTTCCTTTTGAAACACGTAGCATATCTTCTGCGCGTCGCGCCCAGGCGCGTCAAACGTCAGGCAGTCGTACACGCCGCGCTGCGCCAGCCGCGCCAGCCGCGCGGCGGCGGCTATCTCCGCGTCCGAGTGCGCGCGCTGGCGGTGGCGCTCGTCGTGGCGCGAGTACGTGCCGTCCCCGTTCCTGACGAAAAACGTCAGATCGAACGTCGATATGCGGCCCGCGCTGTCGTAGCTGTTTTCCCACAGATAGCACACGTCGTCGGAAATCTCGTAAAACAGGTTGCCGCCTATGACCCGCGACAGCTTGTGGCGCGTGTTCAGGTCAAACACGAACAGGCCGCCGGGATCCAGGTAGTTGCCCGCCAGCGCGAACACGCGGTTCAGCTGGCGCCTGGCCGTCAGGTAATTCATGCTGTCGATGGTTGACAGTATCGCGCCGGCGGTTCCGTACAGCTCGAAATCGCAGATGTCCTGGTTGAGGAACAGGATATCGCGCCCGCCCTTTTGGGCGGCGGCCTTTCCCAGCGCTATGTTCAGCATCTCCTGGGAGCTGTCTATGCCTATCATGTCGTAGCCCCTCCCGCGCAGCTCGACGCAGAGGGAGCCGGTCCCGCAGCCCAGATCCACCACTATGGACGGGCTTGCGCCGAAGAGGCCGAATATCCGCTCGATGTAGTCGGCGTATTCGGCATGCGAATAGCCTCCGCGCATGAGCCTGTCGTACACCCCGGCAAAGCCGTCCTGATACATGTTCGCCATCGCGTCCTTCTCGCGGCCGCGGGAGCTTGCGCCTGCGCTGCCGCAACCGTTCTATAGAATATATTATATCACGCCATGCGGCATAATAATCAAAAGAACCCAAAAATATATGTGTTGGCCCTAAAGCGAGTGGTATATTCGGTATATATATATTTCGGAACACGGTGGGCATATCGGCATATATATTCGTATATATATTCTGAAAATATATTCGGAGCATGGCGGGGAAAGGGATGGGGCATATTTATGGAGCGGGTGCTTTTGGAGCAATATTTGGCGGCGCAGCAGAGATACGACGATTTTTTGCTGGCGCATGGGGCGGGGCCCTCCGATGGGGCTGGGGCCCCCGATGGGACCGGGGCCCCAGAGGGGGCGGCCAGGCCGGGCAATGTCTCGCGGCGGAACGTCAGCGCCGCCGACCGGGAGGCGTTCAACGCGATCGCGGGCAGGCGGAACGCCGCGCGGCAGTTGCTGCAAGAACGGTTTGAGGCGAATTTGCGAGACGGCGTCAGCCAGGCCACGTCGCCCGACCGCGCCGCCAGCGGCATGACGGCGGCCCGCCTGCACGAGATCCTGCTGGAGCGCCAGTCCCTGGAGGATCCGCTGGCCGTCATGGCCGACAGGGAGTCGCGGCAAAAAATCGCGCGGCAGTTCAGGACCTTCAACCCGCCCGGATTCCAGAACGAGCCGCCGGCGCGAGACGCGCTGGCCCTGTGCGAGAACGGGACCCTCGCCGAGATTGGCAAGCACCGGAGGCCGAAGCGGGAGCTCAAGGCCCTGGCCCTCATGGTTCCCACAAAGGATCAGGCCAGGCAAATGGCAGCGAGCCTGGAAGCGCGCAGCAAGGCCGCCGGCGACGCGCTGGCCGCCGATTTGACCCATTGCCGCTTCGCCGCGCCGCAGGCGCTGACCGCCGAGACGGCCAAAAACATGAGGGGCGAGCTCGCCGCGCTGCGGGAACGGGCCGCCGCCGCGCTTTTGCCAGAGGATCGGGACCGGTTCGAGGCGGCGGTGCGGGAAAAAACCGAGCCTCTGGCCGGGCCGTTCGTGAGCCTCATGATCCCGGCAGCGGGGGCAGGCGAAGCCGGGCTTTCGGAGGGCGAGGCCGAAAACCTGCGCAAGCTTGCCGTCGCCACGGGCTTTAATTCCAGGCTGTTCGGCGCGCTGGCCAAATTGCCCGCCCAGCAGCGCAAAGACTTCGCCGCCGGCCTCGCGGCCGGCCCCGAGAGGCTGGACGGCATGATGCGGCAGATCGACGGCGCTTTTTCCGACCCGGCGCTGAGCGACGACGCCCTGGAAATCAAAAACATGCTCCACGAGGGAAGGTTCACCGACTCCCCCCGCGCCCTCTCCGACGAGGAGCAGGTCAAAATAGCGGCCAGCCACGGCTTGGGGCGGGTCATGGGCAAACTGCGGGCGGCCGCCATGAAAACGGCAGCCCAGGGCGACCAGAGCGACCGGGGCGGCCAGAGCGAGCAGGGCGAGCAGGGCGCTCCGGACGAGCATCGCAAGGCCCGCGTGGAGCGCCTGCGCGCGATGCCCGACGATCAGTTCCTGGAGATGATGCTCGACCAGGAGAGCGGGAAAAGAGATTCCGCCGCCATGCCCGCGCTTATCCAGGCATACGCGCTGAGCCGCGCCGCCCAAACGGGCCGGGAGGCGAGCGCGGATGAGCTGGCGGGGCTGGACGCGCTCAAGAGCCGGGGCGTGGGGCTGCCCGCCATCCAGGCCGCTATCCGCTTTGACGGCGCCGACCGGGCAGCCGCGGCGGAAAGCCGGATTAAGACCCATCAGGCCATCTACGACAGATCCGCGCTGAAAAACCGGTTCATGAATTTTGTGGGGCGGGCGATCGACAGGGACATCTCGCCCGAAAAAATGGGCTGGCGGGAGATCGATGCGATCTCCGCGCCGCCGGGCCACGCCGACGCCGAGATTATCCTCGCCAACCACGCGCGCAAGGCGCTGAATCTCAGAACCGCCGCCAGCGTCAAGTTTGGCGCCGACGTCGGCCCCATGCGGCTGATGATGGAGCACGCGGGCACCGGCGGCGTGGTGCATCCTCATGCGGTGGAGCGCTGCGCCGAGGATATGAAAACGGCGATCAACACCGCCGCCCTTGACTTTGACAGCACCCCCCTGGGCATCGCGAGGAAGGCGGTTCGGGCGGAGCGGGAGCCAAGGCAGGACGCGGACGTGGACGGCGCGACCTTGGCGATCCGCTTTCTGGGCGTCGAGGACATACTTCAGCGCATGGCCGGCTGCGACAACGCCGCCGAAATGGGCGTCCTCGCAAGGGAGCTGCAGGCCGTGCGGGGCGAGCTGGGGGAGTCCAAGAAATACGACCCGCTGGGCATGGCCGGCAAAGCCTCGCGATCCAGCGAGAGAGAGCGGAAAGAAAGGCGCCAGGAAATAAGGGGCCAGATAAAGGCGTGCGTCAGCGACGAAACAATAAGCAGGAAGCGGGGCGAGTCGGACGACGCATATCTCGATCGGATGAGAGAGAACGCCCGGAATGGCCTGGGCGTGTACGAGAGAAACCAGCTGCGGGAAAGGGCCTGCGCCGCGCTGACGGTAAAAGGGGGGAACACCGGGTTCGGCGCCAAGCTTGACGCTGTGATGCCGGATCAAATCCGGCCGGGCAAGTCGGGGGTCCCGCCCGAGACGCTCCGCGACGACGTGGCGGCGATGAGGGCGCGGATGGCCGAGCGATACGGGGGAATGATCCACGCCGGCAAAGTATCGTCCAACAAGGTGCCTCCCAGAGTGCGGGAGGGGCTGATCGACGCCGCGGAGGTAAACGTGCTGCGGCTGTTCCAGGAACAGGCGCCGCCCATCAGCTTCCCCGAATACGTCAGGCGGCTGGGCGACAGGAAATCCCCCGAGCGCCTTGAGTGCGAGCAGGCGCTGGGCGACGCCATTGCGGACGCCAGATTTACCGTGGACGGCCAGCCGGTGCGGCCGGCCGCCGGGAGAGACGAGGCGGACACGCGGCAGCGGGGGAAAGCCTTCGCCGGCGTCCTGATCGACGCCTACAGGGAGAGGGTGGAAACCCTTGAGAGGGACGGCGCGAGGGTCGGCCCCGAAGGCTATCTGGCCGAGCGGGCCAGAGCCATCCCCCTGCTGGACCGGGAGAGGATGCTGGAGCGCGATGCCGGCCCCGAGGCCGCCGCGGCGATGAGGCGGGTCGAAAAAAACGACAGCGTGGATCGCCTTTTCGGCGCGCTGGCCAACGCAGGCACGAGCGCGCGCTTCCGGCGCTCGGGCGGCGCCACCGTCGGCGTGTCCGGGGATGCGGCCGGCGCGGAGGTCAGCGCGTCCCTGGGGGTGACCTCCAAGGACGAGTTCGTCATCACCCACGACGAGCACGGGCGCTACGGGGTAGTGGTGTCCGGCGCCGTGGGCGCGCAGCTGGTGGCGGACGCCGGCTATGGCGACGCCCTGTCGGTGGAGGTCTCGCTGGCGGCGACCCGCACCCAGGGCGTGAGGTTCAGCTTTGACAGCCAGGAGGAATGCCGCCAGTTCATGGGTGGGCTACTGGTGGCGGAGGACATGACGCCGGCCCAGATGATGGCCCATGTGCGGGGCATATCCACCATCAGCGCCTTGGGCGCTGAGGCCGGCATCTCCGCCGAGATCACGCCGGGCGAGTTTATTGGCGCGCTCGCCGACAATGCGACCAGGGCCCGGAATTTGGCGGGAGGATTGATTGTTCCCGAGGGCGACCGGCGCGCCGCCAGGGGCCAAAAGGTCGTGGACGCGCGGCTGGCGGCCTCCGCCTCCATTGGCGGCGAGCGCGCGGTGGAGAGCATTTCCCCCACGCGCAAGCGGATCACCACAAAGGTCAAGATGGAGGCCGGCATCGAGGCGGAGGCATCGGCGGCATTGACGGAGAACTGGTCGGCCGAGGCGAAATACGAGGCCCGCGCGATCAGGCAAAGCGCTTTGGAGCGCGAGTACGAAGGCGATGTTTTGGTAGGCGCCAAAAACGTAAGAACCTTCAAGGTCGCCGCGCTGGAGCCGTCGGCCGACGAGAATCAGGCCTACCAAAACAGGTTTGAGCGGGTGGAGCGCGTCAGGCAGCTCCTTGCGGAGTACGGCGCCGTCAACGACGAGCTGCTTCAAAGGGTCGCCGATATGGGCGACGCCGAAGAGTTTGAGTTTGACGTGGCGTCGGAAATGGAGCAGTCGGCGCTGGACGCCTACGAGGCGGAGCCGAACCCGCTCCGCAGGATGATGATGCTCAACGACCGCGCCAATTACCGCGCAAACGAGATCGTGATGCGCCAAAATCCGCGGGCGGCCGCCCAGCCCGAGGAAAAAGAATTGGAGCTGGAGGCGCCGGAGGACGAGGACGAGGCTGAGGCCGAGGATGGCAGGGACATGGAAGACCCGGCCAGCGAGCAAACGCTCGCCGGGCGAGCCGCCGCAAGCGTCGGGCGAACCGCGGAGGGGGTCGGGGACGCCATGGAGAATGCCGCCGCGCTGGCCGCAGAGGGCGCAGGGCGAGCCGCCGCGAGGGCCGGAAACGCCGCGGCGAACACCGGCGCCGGGCGGGCCGCCGCGAGGGCCGCCGCGAGGGTCGGGGATGCCGTGGCCCGCACCGGCGCCGCCGGGGCCGGCAGGCGGGTGGTGCAGTTCGCCCAGGACGCGCGCGCAGCGTTGGGCAAGGCGGTTCCTGTGGGCGTAAAGCTTTCCGTCAGCGCCGATTCCAGCGGGGAGGCCATGAAAACCACCACTTTTCGGGCCAGGGATGTCCGCGTGGGCAATTTCGCCATGGAAACGCCGGCGAGCCGCGAGGCCAGGCTTGCGGCGGAAGCCAGACAGCGGGAGGCAGAGGAAGCCAAACTGGCGGCGGAAGCGGAGGAAGCCCGCCGGCGGGAAGCGGAGGCCCAGGCAGCGCCGGCAGGGATTGAGGAAGCGGCCGCCGAGGCTGTAGCGGAAGGCGCCGCCGATGCCGAAGCCGTCCGGGCAGAGGCCGCCAACGAGCCGCCCTACGTCTCGAAAGTTGACGGGAAGGCCGTGGACGATCTGCTGCGGGACTGCGACTTTACGAAGCAAGGGCTGATTGATCATTTCGGCGAGGTGCACAAGATCGCCGCCAATTTCACGGAGGCGTCGCCCGCGCAGCAAGAGAGGATGAGCGCCGGCGAGCTTGAGAGCTATAAAAGGCTCAAGGCCGTGGCGGACGCGCTGAAGCCGATCGACGACATGTTCTCCCCCGACAAGGATCGGAGCGAGTACGACGCGCTGCCGGACGATCGGGCCAGGGCGGCGCTGTTCGCCCAAAGGCTGGACGAGGCGGCCGCCCACGCCAGGGAAGGCGCGCAGGGCCACAGGCCGTACCCGGAGGTCAATAACGAGGACATTAAGCAGCTGATTGGGGACAGCGGCCTGAATGGGCAGGACGTCAGCCCTGATGTTGCCAAAGAGCGGCTGATCGGCAATTTCGACGCGGTGGACGGGATCGTGCGCGGGTTCCGGGAGGCGTCGCCGTCCCAAATCAGCGGCATGGCCTCCGGCCAAAGGGAAGCGTATGAAAAAAGGAGAGACATGGTCGAGGCGCTGAGGCCGATCCACGCTATTTTCACGGACAAAGCCGGCCCCGGCCGCTCGGCATACGACGGATTGGGGAAGGACGAGCAGGCGGACCTGTTCGGCGCGAATCTGGGCGCGGCGGCGGGGCGGGCGGCCGAGGGCGCAAGAAAATTCAGCCCATCCCGCGAAGCCATATCTTTCAGTGATTTGCAGCATGCAGCGCGGCCACAGGATGCAACGCGCCCGGCGCAGGGCGCAGCGCAACCGCAAGGCGCAGCGCAGCCGGAGCGGCAGGCGCAGCAGCAGAACGCAGCGCGACAGCCGGCACGGCCGGCGCAAGCGCAGGGCGCGGCGCGACAGCCGGCGCAGATGCAGGGCGCGGCCGCGCCGGCGCAGGATGCAACGCGGCAACCGATGCGGCTGCAGGATGTGGCGCTACTGGCGCGACAGCAGGATGCAACGCGACAGCCGGAGCGGCCGGCGCAACAGCCGGATGCAACGCGACAGCTGGCGCGGGCGCAGGAAAAAAACAGCCCGCCCGGCCGGCAGGACCGGCGGGATCAGCGGGGACGGGGGCAGGAGCAGGCCCGTCGCAACCCCTCGGCGAGGGGCATGGGCTAATAGAGCGGCGCAGGCAGCGACAAGGGTATTTGCCAAAATTGCGTCAAACAGCGGCGGCATGGGCAATAGGGCAGCGACGGCGGCGCCACTCCTCGCATTATCCCGCGTTCAGGGCAAAAAGCGCGCCGCGGGCGGGAAAGCCGGCCCTGCGGGCGCCGTCGCGGGCGACGATGCGGCGGCCCGTGTTAGCGGCGCTTGGCCCGCCGCGCTATTTGGCTGGCCGCCACCGCGGGCGCCGTCGCGGCAACCCGTGTTAGCGGCGCGGCGTTTGTGGGTATATAGCGGATCAAGCTGCCGATTCGGCGGGTCGGCGCAAGCGCGTTTTTGCGCGGAGCCAGGCGGCGAATATGGCCAAAGATGGCAGAGAAAGCGGAGGTGTGCGAATATGGACAAGCGCGTGTGCGGCATATGCGGCTATGTTTACGATCCAGAGAAGGGCGATCCCGACAATGGCGTCGCTCCCGGAACGAGCTTCGACGATTTGCCCGACGACTGGGCGTGCCCCCTGTGCGGCGTCGGAAAGGACATGTTCGAGAAGGCGTAGGGAGCATGGCGCGACATGGCGCAGGAGGCGCACGGGATGCGTGGGGCATGGCGCGGGAGGCAACGGCGCGGGAGGCGGGCGAAGCGGGCGGCAGGGGCGCAAAGCGCGGGCCGGAGCCTGAGGGCGGGCGGTTGCGGGCGGCAACCCAAAAGGACGCCATTGGGGGACTGCGGCGCGCAGGCGACACGCGCGATGGCGGCTCATGCAAAAATAGGCAATGCCGCCATCGCAACCGTTCGGCCTGCCGCATCGCCTATTCGAGCTGGCCCGCGCACCCGCATTGCGCCCGCTCGCGCCGCGCCGCCTATTCGGGCGGCTCCGCATTGCTTCCCCCTGCGCTATGCGTCTATTTGCCAATGCGCCGCGTTGCGTCCGATCTGCCGCGCCGCCTATTTGGCCTGGCCCCGCATTGCGTCCGCTCGCGCCGCGCGTCCATTTGCCAATGCGTCCCCGCGCCCGCCGCTCAGTCCTCCAGATGCTTGAGCGCCGCGGCGTCAAGGCCGCTGTCGCCGCCGCGCCGCTTTGACGCATTTTTCAGCAGCCGCACCTCATCGACGCCAAAATCTTTCAGATCCGAGTCGTTGCCGTTGTCCAGCCTCACCTTCACGCGGCCCTTGAGCAGGCCGACGCCCGTGACGACGCCCTGACCCTCCTGCGTGGCCACAATGGCGCCAACGTTCGGCGTCCTCGCGAGCAGGTACTCGTATGCCTCCTGCTCGTACTTCAGGCAGCACATGAGCCTGCCGCAGTTGCCCGATATCTTCGTCGGATTCAGCGAAAGCCCCTGCTCCTTCGCCATCTTGATGGACACGGGGTGGAAGTCGCCCAGGAACGACTTGCAGCACAGGCAGCGGCCGCATATGCCGAGGCCGCCGAGCATCTTTGCCTCGTCCCTGACCCCGATCTGCCTGAGCTCGATGCGCGTCTTGAAGATCGAGGCCAGATCCTTCACCAGATCCCGAAAATCCACCCGGCCGTCGGACGTGAAATAAAACATGATCTTGTTGCTGTCAAATGTGTACTCGACGCTGATCAGCTTCATGTCCAGCTTGTGGTGCGCTATCTTTTTCGAGCACACGTCGAACGCGGTTTTTTCCTTTTCCCGGTTTTGCCTCGACCGCGCCAGATCGTCCTCCGACGCCGGCCTGAGCACTTTTTTGAGCGGCGACGAGATTTTCGATTCCGGCATGTCCCTGCGATCCATCGCCACTTCGCCGATTTCGACGCCGCGCGCCGTTTCCACTATCACAAAGTCGCCGCCATTTATGTCAAAGCCGCACGGATCAAAATAATACACCTTGCCCGCCGTTTTGAACCGAACCCCGACTATCTGCGCCATAATAAAAACCGCCTCCGTCTGGCCGCCGCCGCCTCGCGGCGCTCGGCCCGTGAAATATGCGAATGTCGTTCATTGGCGGGCCGCCCAGCCGCAAAGCTCGCCGACCTTCATCGCCATCATGTTCGCGGCGAGCGCGTAGTTGGCGTTTGCCAGCATGGCCGCGCGCAGGCCCTCGATCGCCTCGATGCATTCCGGAATCTTTTGCGGGTCGGCCGGCAGCGGCAGCTGCAGCGCCAGCGCGGCGCCGCCCGCCCTTTCGGCGCCCGCTCCGGCGTATGCGCCCGCTCCGGCGTATGCGCCCGCGCCCATTCCCGCGCCTGCGTATGCGCCCGATCCGGCGCCAAAGCCAGCGCCTGCGCCAGCAGCCGCGCCCGCCGGCCCGCCGCCCATGACGGAGCGAATCCAGAGATCGCGCAGCATGTGAACCACGATGTCGGCGATCTTCTGGCAGTCGCTCTTCTGCTTTTCCAAAAACTCCGTGAACAGGTATTCAGCCTCCGGCCTTCCGAGGATGAGGCCGCGCATGTGCTCCGCCGTCGCGCCGCGCAATTCCGCGAAGCCTTCGGACTGCGCCATTTCAATGGCTTTTCCGGGGACGCCGCCGGCGAGCCTCACGAAAATCGCGGCCTCGCCGCCGCCCGCCTCGCCCGCAGCGCCGCCGCCATAGCTTCCGCCGCCGCCTAGGGCGCCGTGGGATTTCGCCGTCGCGCCGCCCGCCGCGCCGCGCGAGGGCGGGGCTGCCGCCGCCGCCCGGCGCCCCGCCGTTTTTTGCCGTCCCGCCAATTCCCGCTCCCACGCCAAATCCTGGCGATCCGCCAGTATGCGGCGTATTTCGTCGTCGCCGTATCTGGCAAACCTGACCGCCTCGCACCGGGAGCGGATCGTCTCCAGCAGGGCCTCCGGCCTGGAGGCCGTCAGCACGGCGTGGACATAGGGCGGCGGATCCTCAAGCGTTTTGAGCAGGGCGTTCTGCGCCTGCTCGGTCATCTTGTCCGCGTCGGCGATGACGTAGACCTTCCGGCGGGATACCATGGGCCGGACGGAAACCCAGCCAATGACGCGCCTGATCTCGTCAATCGAGATGGACCTGGCCTTCGTGTCGATGCATATGTAGTCGTCCAGCGCGCCGCCGCGAAACAGCCTGCACGGGGCGCAGGCCCGGCACGGGAGCCGCAGGCTCTCGGCGTCGCCTGAGCCGCCCGCGCCGAAAGCGCCGCCGCCAGCGGCGGCTTGGCCCGCGTCGCGGGAGGCATGGCCTGAGCCGCGCCCGGCATAGCCCTCGCCATAGGCGGCATGAGCCACGCCGCCCCCGTAATAGCCTGTGCCAAGTGCGGTTTCGCCCGCGCCGCCCCCGAAATGGCCTGAGCCGGGAGCGGCGCCGCCCGCCTCGCCGCCCGGCGCCGCGTCGCCTGCCGGGCCGCCCGCGCAGAGCAGCGCGGCGGCCAGCGCGGCGGCAAACGCCCGCTTGCCCATGCCCGCCTCGCCGTAAAACAGGTATGCGTGCTTTAGCCTGTCGCGCAGGAGCTGGGCCGCCAGCCTGTCCTTTATCGCCTTTTGCCCAACCAGTCCCTCAAACACGCCTTTGCGCCAAGCCCCCCGTATCGCCCGCCCGTCTGCGCGCCGTCTGTTTTTTTCGCTCGCAGCCCTACATCAGCATGTCGAGAATCAGGCCGCGGATTTCGTCGAGCTTTTTCAGGATCTTAATCCTGTCCTTTTCGCCGTGCAGCACTTCCTCCGTCAGCTCGTCCAGCTCGCCGTTCACCTTCTTTATGACCGCGTAGACCTTGTGCCTCCCACGCCTGTCGAGAAAGCTCTGCTTCGAGAACTTTCTGGAGTTGCCGACGGCCTCCTCCATAAAGTCGGAGATCATTTTTTTGTAGGCGCGCAGCTCGCGGATGTCCACCTTGTCGGCAAGCTTCTCCCCCTGGGCGGATATATTCGCGGCCATGGCCCGCAGGCGCTCCACGACGTTTTTGTCCTCGACGCTTTTCGCGACGCTGAAAAAACTCGCCTGGGGCTTGCCGTCAGGCGGGCTTTCGCGCGCCGCCTCCGGCGCCTTCGCGCCGCGCGATATATCCTTAACCTTCATCTTGCGCGCCCGCCGCCGGCGTTTCCCCTATATCTTCTCAAAGCGGTCCACGTCCAGGACGAATATGGTCGCCCCGCCGACCGTCACCTCGACGGGGTACGGCATGTAGACGCCCCCCATCGAGTTGTTCGCGCCCAGCGACGAGGTGTCGATTATCTGCTTCCTGCTCTTGGACGATTTCTTGATCAGCTGGAGCACCTCGTCCACCTTGTCCTCGTCGGTCCCCACGACCAGCGTCGTGTTCCCCGCCCTCAGAAAGCCGCCCGACGAGCTGAGCCGCGTCACGCTAAAGCCGCCTTTGTTTAAGGACTCGAGCACTCTCGCGCCGTCCTCGTCATGAACGATAGCCAGAATCAGCTTCACGATCCCCACCTCCTTCATTGTCAGTAGCAATGTTTGTTTTGTATATTCGCATTATACAGCATCCGCGAGCAAAATACAATTACGGCGCCGGGAGCGGGAAATTCCGACTAGTTCCGACTAGTTCCGACTGGTTCCGCTCAGTTTCGACTAGTTTCGACCGCCGGCCACCGTTCCAACCAGTTTCGACCGTTCCGATCCTCAGCGATTGCCGAACTGAACGCGCTTGCCGTTTGCCGTTCCGCGAAAATGGGTATAAACAGCGTAATGAATATATGAAAAACGCGGAAAATGCGGGCGCAAACGGAAGGGGAATTGACATGAAAAAAACCAAGTTTCTCGCAAGCCTGATTTTGGCGGGCGCCATGGCGCTCTTGCCGGCAGCGGCGCCGGCTTTGGCGCTGGCCCAGCCGGCCAGCTTGTCGCAGGCGTCCAGCATTGCGCCGCTCGCGTCCAGCCCGCTTTTCGACAGGGACATTCGCGAAATCGAGCGAACCACCCTCTGGATGGCCGTTCAGCAGGACGGCGACGCATGGCGGACATTTTACCACTACGACAGCGACAAAAATGTCGATGGGGTCGCCGTGCTGTACAAAGACCTGAGCGAGGCGCCGCCCGCGTATATTCTGGAGCAGGCCGGCGGGAATGGCGGCAGCGCGGAAATCGGCGCGGAAATCGCGCTCGGCATTGTTGACCAGTGCCGCGTCGAGCTTATCGTG
>JAISFK010000329.1 GCA_031263625.1 Clostridiales bacterium | reverse complement strand
ATCGTGCTCAACGCGAGGGTCAACCCGAGGGTCAAGGCGAAAGTCGGCGACACGATAAAGGTCGCCATCGACATGAACAAGGCCCATCTGTTCGACAAGGAAACCGAAAAGGTCGTCATAAACTGATTTGTTTTTCGTTGGATTTGGGCGGCTCGCGTTCGCCGGCAACCGCTGGCGCGCGAGCCGCTTTTTGCTGGCGTTAGCGGGGCGCCCTTTTGCGGGCGCGGGCTTATTTTCGTGCATCAAATATTGCCAAAAGGGACTGGAGGGGCGCGGATGGCAGGCGACGCCAAGGGCTCGCGCGTGTTCCCTGCGGAGTGGGAGCGCCACTGCCGCACGGTAATGCAGTGGCCTGTGTATCACAAAAACGGCGACATCGAGGACATGCGGCGCTGCTACGCGAGCGTGGCGCGGGCCATAGCGCGGTTTGAGCCCGTCGCGATGATCGCGCGCCCAGATCTGGCGGAGGGCGCGCGCCGGCTGTGCGGGGGCGATGCCGATGTAGAGGTGCTGCCGATCCCGCACGACGACGCCTGGGCCCGCGACAGCGTCGCGACGTTCGTGAGGCTTTCGGCCGAGGCCGGGGCTGGGAGCGAGGCCGGGGTTGCAACCAAGGCCGGGGCCGGCAGCGGGGGAGGGGGCAGTGACAGGGGCAGGGGCGGCATCGCCGCCGTCAACTGGAAATTCAACGCCTGGGGGGAGAAATACCCCGACTGGGCGCTTGACGACGCGGTCACGGAGAGGCTGTGCTCGCTGTGGGGCATGGAGCGGATCGACGCCCCGCTCGTCCTCGAGGGCGGTTCCATCCACACGAACGGCGCGGGCGTCCTGCTCACGACGTCCGAGTGCCTGCTGAACCCCAACCGCAACCCCGGCATGCCGCGCGGCGAGATCGAGGCCGCTCTGGCGCGGCACCTGGGGCAGGAGCGCGTCGTGTGGCTCCCGTATGGGCTCTGCGGCGACGACACCGACGGGCATGTGGACAACGTGTGCTGCTTTGTCGGCGAGAGCACGGTGCTCATGCAGTGGACGGACGACCGCGGCGACGAGAACCGCGCGAGGTACGAGGCCGACTATGAGGTTTTGGCCGAATCGGGCTTCGCGGTGGAGAAGATATTGCAGCCGCCGCCGCTGTATCTCGGGGAAACGCGGCTGGCCGCGAGCTACGTGAATTTTGTGTTCGCGAACGGCGGCATCGTCATGCCGGCCTTCGGCGGGATCGCGGAGGAGGCGGACGCGGCCGCGCTGCAGAAGATGCGCGGGCTGTTCCCTCGGCGCGAGGTCGTCGCGGTCAAGTCGCTCGAGATGCTCAAAGACGGCGGCAACATACACTGCGCGACGCAGCAGGTGCCGGGATAATTATTGAAAGGACAGGCATGGCGTTATGAGAAAAGTCACGGTGGCCGCGACGCAGATGAGGTGCCGCGAGCAAGGCGCCCTCGACGCGGCTGAGGCGCTTGTGCGCGAGGCGGCCGGGGCGGGCGCGAACATAATACTGCTCCAGGAGCTGTTTGAGACGAAATATTTCTGCCAGAAGCCGGACGCCGGATACTACGGCCTGGCCGTCGAGGCGGGCAAGAGCCCCGCCGTGGCGCGGTTTTCGTCCGTGGCGCGCGAACTGGGGGCCGTCCTGCCGATAAGCTTTTTCGAGCGGAGCAACAACGCGCTCTACAACGCGCTCGCGATCATCGACGCGGACGGCGCCGTGCTGGGCGTCTACCGCAAGTCGCACTTGCCGGACGGCGCGGGATACTGCGAAAAATTCTTCTTCTGCCCCGGCGACACGGGCTTTTCCGTGTGGGACACGGCATACGGCAGGATCGGCTGCGGGGTGTGCTGGGACCAGTGGTTCCCGGAGGCGGCGAGGATCATGGCGCTGAAAGGCGCGGAGCTGCTGCTGTACCCGACCGCGATAGGCACGGAGCCGGAGGAGCCGGGGCTGGACTCGCGCGGCCACTGGCAAGCCTGCATGTGCGGCCACGCGGCGGCGAACCTCGTGCCCGTCGCGGCCTCGAACAGGATAGGCGCGGAGCGCGAGGGAGGCTCGGAGATAACGTTTTACGGCTCGTCGTTCATCGCCGACGGGCAGGGCCGGATAGTGCGCGGCATGGACGACAGAACGGAAGGGTTTGTCGCGGCGGAGTTCGATCTCGACGCGCTGCGCGACGCGCGGGCCGCGTGGGGCGTGTTCAGGGATCGCCGGCCCGATCTGTACGGCGAGATTCTGACTCTGGACGGCGGGCGCCGTATGTCACGGTTATCACGATCGCCGCGAACATGAGCGCGAAGCCCGCGAGAATCCTCAAGGTCAGCGGGTCGCCCAGGAATATGACGGAAAACAGCGCCCCGAACACGCATTCGAGCGTCAGCAGGATCGCCACCGCCATGGCGGGCAGGTATTTTTGCCCGAACGTCTGCAGCAGGAAGCCCAGCATGGTGCTGAATATCCCAAGATAGAGCAGGCTGAGCGCGATGGCCGGCGAGATGGCCCCGAGCGGGGGGGCGCCTTCAAAAATAGGGGCCGCGATCCAGCACAGCGCGGCGGCGGCGCACATCTGGATGGCCGTCAGCACTGCGGGGTCGTATTTCGGCGAGTGCCTGTCCAGCAAGACGATATGCACCGCGTAGCAGAAGCTGCACGCCAGCGTCAGCAGATCGCCGACGTGGATGGAAAACGAGCCGTCCAGCGCGAGCAGCGACAGCCCAGCCAGCGCCGTGAGGGCCGCCAGCATGTGCCGGGCGCGCAGCCTGGCCTTGTTGGCGGCGACGTTCAGGAACGGCACGATGATGATGTAAAAGGTCGTGATGAACGCATTGTTGCTCGCCGTCGTGTATTTGAGGCCGTATGTCTGGGCGGCGTAGCTCAGGAACAGCCAGAATCCTATGAGCGCCCCGGTGCGCAGATCGGGCTTCCCGGACGCTCCGGGCCTCGCGCCGGATTTTGTTGCGCCGGGCGCCGCGCCAAGCTCTGCATCTGGCATATCGTCGAGCTTCCCATAAAACGCACTGTCAGGCTCCGCGCCAAGCTTCCCGGACGCGCCGGATGTCCCGTCGAGCTTTTCGGGCGCTCCGGGCCTCGTGCCGGGCGCCGCTCCGAGCCTCGCGCCGCGCTTTTTGGCCCCAATGAACTTTTTGGCCAGCAGCAGCGCGAGCATGCCAAGGCTTGCGATGGTGAAACGGAAACCCATCAGGTATATCGGCGGAATGATGTCCACCGAGTTTTTCATTACTACAAAGCCGCTGCCCCATACCACCGTGGTGAAAACAAGGCCGATCATTGCGGGAATGCGATATTTCGACTTAGCTTTTTCCATCCTTGCCTTAATGCCAATCCGCATTAAAAATATTGCCTTTAATCATCACAGGACAGCCTGCAAAAACGTCCTCGTCCGCTCGTTCTGCGGGTTCGAGAATATGTCCTGCGGCGCGCCTTCCTCAAGAATAGTCCCGTCATACATAAATACCACCTTGTCGGCGACGTCACGCGCGAATCCGATCTCGTGCGTGACAATGAGCATTGTCATGCCGACGGACGCGAGCTTTTTGATCACGGCCAGGACCTCGCCGACCAATTCGGGGTCGAGCGCGGACGTCGGCTCGTCGAACAGCATGATTTTCGGCTCCATCGCGAGCGCTCGCGCTATGGCAACCCTCTGCTGCTGCCCGCCGGACAGCTTTGACGGGTAGACGCCCAGCTTGTCGGTCAGGCCCACGCGGCCTATCAGATCCTCCGCCCTGGCCCTCGCGTCCTCCTTGGACATCTTTCTTACGTGGAGGGGCGCGAGCATGACGTTTTCGAGCACGGTTTTGTGCGGGAAGATGTTGAAGCGCTGGAATACCATGCCCATTTCCAGCAGAATGGCGCTTTCCTCTTTTTTTGACAGCGGCGAGCGGTTGACGCCGTCCGCGCGGTCGTCAAGCAGCTGGCCGTCGATGACGATCTGCCCGCTCGTTATGGACTCGAGATGGTTCAGGGTGCGCAGGAACGTCGATTTGCCGGCGCCCGACGGCCCGATTATGCAGACGACCTCGCCCTGCCCGACCGACAGGGAAACGTTTTTCAGAACGGCCAGATCGCCAAAACTCTTGCATATGCTCTTTGCCTCTATCAAAGCCATCGCTTTTGAGCGCCTCCTCCCGCGCGTCCGGCGCCGGCCGCCGCTGGTTGCCGCCGGCCGGCGCTTGCTTGCCTATTTGCGCTTGCATGCGCCCGCGCGGCGCCTGCCGGCCGCAACGCTGCCAGCCCTGTTCCTGCGCCTGTCGCTGCTGCGGCATTGTTGCATTGCCGCATTGCCGCATTGCCGCTATTCCGCTATTCGTACACGGAATGGCGCTTTTCCAGCCAGCTGAACAGGTATGTGAACACGGCCGTGAAGATCAGGTACAGCGCGGCGGACGGCAGGTACACAAGCGCGGTGGACGCGGACGACTGGATCTGCGACGTGCGCTTCATCAGATCCACGAGCGCGATCGTGGAAACCAGCGACGTGTCCTTCAGCACCATTATGAACTCGTTGCCGACGGGCGGGATCAGCCGCTTTATGGACTGCGGTATGATGATGTGCCGCATCGCCTGCGCGTATGTCAGCCCAAGCGACTTCGCCGCCTCCATCTGCCCGCTGTCGATGGACTGTATGGCCGCGCGGATTATTTCGGCCTGATACGCCGCCGAGTTTATCGTGAAAGCTATGCAGGCCGCCAGAAAGCGGTTCTGGATCGTCAGCTCGGGTATCGCCAGCGGCAGCGCGTACCACACAAAGAAAAGCTGCATGAGCAGGGGCGTGCCGCGGAATATGAAGATATAGACGCTGCACGCCCGGCTGACGGCCTTGTTCGCGGAAATTCTGCCCAGCGCTATGAACGTGCCCGCAACCATGCCCAAAACCACGGATATGACGGACAGCGACAGCGTGATCTTCGACGCGTCTATGAGCGGAGGAATCCATCCGGCCATGCGTTCCAGGTTGTTCAATGTCTATGTCCCTCCCAGCCCATTTTGGCGCGCGCGCGCCCGTATATGCCCCGCGCCGGCTTGCCCCCGCGCTCGCTCAATGCTGCGAGCCGGCCTTTGCGGCTTGCCCTGCCCCCATGCTCGCCGCACAGCGCGCCGGCTTTTGCGGCTTGCCCCGGCTATCTTGCCTCTTGCCGGCTATCTGACCCCTTCCGTTATGTCGCGCCCGAAGTATTTTTGGGCCAGGGTTTTCATCGTGCCGTCGGCGTACAGCCCGTCAACCGCGGTTTCTATGAGGGCCGTGAGGGCGTCGTTGCCCTTCTTCAGGCAAAGCCCCAGCGGCTCGGCCTCGTCGCTCTCCCATACGATCTCGAGCGCGTCGGAGTTGTCGCCCATGTAAAACGCGGCCACCACGCTGTCAACCAGAACGGCGTCTATGCGGTCGAGCGTCAGCTCGTCGAAGCACTGGATGATCTTGTCGTACACAAAGTATTCGCCCAGCTCCAGGCCCTCGTCCTGCCTGGCCCGGATGTATTCGTCCGCCGTCGTTTCCGTCTGCGTGGCGGCCTTTTTGCCGGCCAGCATGTCGGGGGACTCGATGCCCGAGCCGCTCTTTGTGACGAGCACCAGGTTGTTCGCGATGTATGGCTTTGTCAGGTTATACGCCGCCTGTCGGTCGTCGTTGATGCTGACCGACGAAATGATGATGTCGTAGCGGTTGCTGTCGAGGGAGCTGAATATGCCGTCCCACGCGGTGTCGATGAGCTCCACGTCGAGCTTCAGGCTCGCGGCGAGGGCGCCGGCCACCTCGACGTCAAAGCCCGTGGGGGTGACGCCGTCCTCCTCGAGATATTCCATGGGCGGGTATCCGATCTCCATGCCCACTTTCAGCACGCCTTCGGTTATGGTCAGGCCGGCCGCCGGCGATTCGCCGCCCGCGCCGCCAGTCGCATTGCCGGGCGCGCCGCCGCCCGCGCCGCCGCTTTCGCAGGCCGCGGCCAAAAAGCACATGGCAAAAATCAGGGCCAGGCACAGCGCCTTCCCGGCAAATCTGGCATGTCCGGCGCGCCCGGCGCGCGCCGCCAGGGCAAGCCCTGAGCCCGTCGTTTTGCGTTTTTCCGCGCTTTTCGCGCAGACCGTGTTTCTATGCGTCTTTTTCATCTTTGCCCATCCTTTATCGTTCTAATTTTGAATGAAAACCCATGCCTGAAAGCCCGCCCTCAAACGCTCCCTCCGATTGCCGGCCATGGATCGCCTTTGCGCTTTTTACATATCCAATAAAATATCATCCCGCATGCCATTTGTCAAATATATGAATTTGCGAATTTGCGGCTTTGCGGCTTCGATTGCGCTTTCGTTCGCCATGGAACTCGCAAATGCCGGAACAGGCGAGCAGGTGCGTATTCCGATTTATCCGGACAGGCATTCCGGTTTCAATGCGGACAGCATTCCGGAGGTATCCGGACAGCATTCCGGAGGTATCCGGACGGCGTTCCGGAGGTATCCGGACAAGCAC
>JAISFK010000478.1 GCA_031263625.1 Clostridiales bacterium | reverse complement strand
CGCCTCCCTCGGTTCCTCCCGCGCCGCCCGCACCACCTGCTCCCCCTGCCGCGCCGCCCTCCGCGTCGGCCGCAGTCAGGCCGAACTTCTGCATGTACGACTGGAACTGCAGCTCCCTGAACAGCCTGTAGAGGGCCTTCCTGTCCGGCGCCCTGAGCTTCAGATCGTCCAGCGCGAGGCCGCACGGCGCGTCCTTGGCTATCACGGCGAGCCATCGGCTCAGGTAGGCGATGTCCCTGCCGCCCTCCAATTTCTCGCGCACGGACTTCTTCTCGACTTTGCCGAGGTCCGCGTATATGTCGTCCAGGCCGCCCAGCGCCTTCACGAGATCATACGCGGTCTTCTCGCCGATGCCCCTGACGCCCGGTATGTTGTCGGACGAGTCGCCCATCAGCCCCTTCACGTCAATGAACAGCTCTGGCGTGACGCCGTACTTCTCGAGCATGGAGGCCGGATCGTAGTCCTCCGTTATGGTTTTGCCGGCGCGCGTGACCGGGATCTTTATCTTCGTGCGCGAACTCGCGAGCTGCAGCGAGTCGCGGTCGCCCGTCACGATGACGGTGTCAAAGCCGCCCTCCTCGGCCAGCCGCGCCAGCGTGCCCAGTATGTCGTCGGCCTCGTAGCCGGGGCACTCCGAGCGAGCGACGCCCAGGGCGTCCAGCACCTCTTTCATGATCGGCAGCTGGGCGGCGAGCTCGTCGGGCATGCCGTGCCTGGTCGCCTTGTACTCCTTGTATTTGAGGTGGCGGAACGTGGGCTCCCTGCGGTCGAACGCCACGCAGGCGTGCGTGGGCCCGATCTCGTCGAAAAACTTGAAATAGATGTTCAGAAAGCCGAATATGGCGTTTGTCAAAAAGCCAGACTTCGTCGTCAGCCGCGCCGAGTTCTGAAACGCGAAAAACGCCCTGTTTATGATGCTGTTGCCGTCCACGAGCATGAGGACGCCGCCGGCGCCGGCATCCCCGGCATCGGCATCTCCGGCGCTACCCGGCGCGTTCGGCAATTTCGGTTCTGCCGCCTCGCCCGCCTTGTCCGGCCCGCCTGGCCTATCCGGCGCGCCTTGCATACCCGGCCCGTCCGGCGCTCCCGGCGCCCCCTGCGCGCCGAATCCCGCCCCGCCGCTCCGCTCATCCTTGCTCGCCATGCTCATGACCGCCCTTTTCATTTAATTCCGCATTGTCAGTATGGCCTTTGTCGTCTTTTTGGCGCGGACAAGCTCGATGGCCTTGCCGACGTCCTCCATCGGCATGACGTGAGAGTAGAAGTCCCTGGGGGTTATGAGCCCGTCCCTGATATAGCCGAGATTTTCGCCCAGCCGCTCGTATTCCATGTACGGAAAGTTCAGCATGTGCACCAGCGTGTTGTTCTTGACCTCCGGCAGGCACACGAGGCTGTCGTCCTTCCGCAGCACGCCGAGCGAGCAAAGGACTCCAAACGGCTTCAGGCGGCGCGAGCCCTCGACTATCACCGACGAAAGGCCCACCGCGTCCACGACGCGATCGAACAGCTGCCCACCGAGCGCCTCGTCAACGCTCGTTTCGGCGAAGTTGATCGCACGGCCGGCCCTGCCGACATCAACGGCCATTTTAAGCCGCTCCGGCACGGAGTCTACGACGGTCACGGATTTTGCGTCCAATATGCTCATATAGCGGGCCATGGCCAGCCCCATCGGCCCCGCGCCGTACATGAGCACGTCCGTGTCCTTGCCGATGCCGAAGTTGCGCACGGCGGACAGGCACTCGCAGAGGGGCAGGAACACGCCGCCGTCCGCGATGTCGAAATCGTCCGGCACGCGGGTGTCGTAAACGCGCGCGCCCGGCGGCAGGGAAATGCCGTCCTCGCTCATGGCCCGATAGTCGGTCAGCACGCCAAACTCGGCCATCTGGCCGTGGGTTGACGAGTAGCGGCTGCCCTCCGTGCTCGCGCCATGGATGAACACATGCTTCTCGCCCGGCCTGATGTGCCGCGCTCTCCAGCCCACGCTCTCCACGACGCCTATCGCCTCGTGGCCCAGCACTGTGGGATACGGCTGGAGCAGCTGGTGGGCCGTGACCTGCTCGTCTATGATCCGCATGTCCGTCCCGTTGCAAAACCCGCACGCGAGAATCCTCACAAGGGCGTCATAGTCGCCAATCACAGGCATTGGCACGTCGTCCGCCACACGGACGACGCCTTTTTCCATTACAACGACAGCTTTCATGTGCCGCGCCCCGCCTTTCCGCCGATTGCCGGCCCGTATCCGTATATGTTGCTCTGCGCCTGTTATTATCGTATGTTGCTCTGCGCCACGCGCCGCCTCAGCCGCGCACCACTACACTGTGCCGGTCGCGCACCACTACGACCACGCTACCTCGACCGCTGGCACCTCAGCCGCCGACATCTCACCGCGCACCGCTACGGCCACACCGCCTCAGCCGCCTCAGACACTGGCACCTCAGCCATGCGCCGCCTCAGCCGCCGGCGGACTTTCTCGCCGATATCTCGCCGGTCGCGAGCTTGTCGCACCTCTCGTTCAGCTCGTTTCCGCTGTGCCCCCTGACCTTCACGAATGTCACGGAGTGCTTTCCGGCCAGCCCCGCCAGCCGCTGCCATAGATCGGTGTTTTTGACGTCGTCGTCGTTCGCGAGCCGCCAGCCGTTGCGCATCCAGTTGCGTATCCAGCCCTTCGCGAATGCGTTCACGACATACGCGCTGTCCGAGTGAAGCCTGACGCCGCACGGCTCTTTCAGGCACTCCAGGGCTTTTATGGCCGCCATGAGCTCCATCCTGTTGTTCGTGGTGTTTGGCTCAAAGCCGGAAATCTCCTTCTCGCGGCCCATATAGCTCAAAATGGCGCCCCACCCGCCAGGGCCGCCCGGATTGCCCGAGCAGGCGCCATCCGTGTAAATCTCAACCTGTTTCATATCCTGCCTTATATGTATGATATACTGACGAGCATTTGAATTTCCCATAAACGCGAGTCAGCAATACTCGTTTCCTCTGTCCGACCGCAAATTGCGGTCGGTATTCCCAATCGCTCACGAGTATAAATCCGCCAGCTCCGCCGGCGCCGGCGCTCTGGTGTGCGCCAGCACGGCTCCTGCCGCTCCGCCTGTCACTCCGCCGACAGTTCCTCCGACTTTCTGTTGCAGGCCAGCATGGCCTCGATGACCGCGCTGCGAAAGCCCCTGCCCTCCAGCT
>JAISFK010000477.1 GCA_031263625.1 Clostridiales bacterium | reverse complement strand
ATGATGTCAACTTGCTGTCGTCTTGCCTTATGCACTCGCTATGATGTCAACTTGCTGTCGTCTTGCCTTATGCACTCGCTATGATGTCAACTTGCTGTCGTCTTGCCTTATGCACTCGCTACGATGTCGCCCATGCTGTCGTCTTGCTTTCTGCACTCGCTATGATGTCAACTTGCTGTCGTCTTGCCTTATGCACTCGCTATGATGTCGCCCATGCTGTCGTCTTGCTTTCTGCACTCGCTATGATGTCGCCCATGTTGTCAACTTGCCTTATGCACTCGCTATGATGTCGCCCATGCTGTCGTTTTGCTTTCTGCACTCGCTACGATGTCAACTTGCTGTCGTCTTGCCTTATGCACTCGCTATGATGTCGCCCATGATGTCGTCTTGCTTTCTGCACTCGCTATGATGTCGGTTATGCTCTGCTAAGGCTGTCTTTATGTTCAAGCTTCCGCTTTCGCGTCAGCTCAAACTTCGTTGTGTGCAGCGCTCAAACTTGAGCTGTTGTCGCGCATGATCTCCTTCTCCGCTCGCCCCGCGCCATCAACATTTATAGTTTACCACGCCGTTCTCGCACAACGCTCACAATACAATTTCATCCCAATTTCATGCCTATAAATTTATTTATGGCCACCTGGCACATGTCATGCCAATCCCCGCTTAACCGCTTTTGGATGCATGGCGCGGCGCGGCAGGGCGCGTGTCAAGAGGTTTCGGGCCAAACTGATGCTATACTCGTGTTCGATTGGGATTCCGACCGCAATTTGCGGTCGGACAGAGGAAACGAGTATTACTGACTCGCGTTTATGGTAAATTCAAATGCTCGTCAGTATAGGTCGAGGCTGGCCGGGGCTATAAATCATCATTAAAAATGGATATTGCAAAGCGTCGCAATGCCGCAAGGCAGGAATGGGTATAGAATCCCAACAAATACGAGCCAAATATACTCGTGTTCGATTGGGATTCCGACCGCAATTTGCGGTCGGACAGAGGAAACGAGTATTACTGACTCGCGTTTATGGTAAATTCAAATGCTCGTCAGTATAAGAGAGGACGCGGCATAAACCGCGCCCTCTCGCCTTTTATGTGGCCTTTTTCCGCTTGGCGCGCACACCTCGCCTGTACCCCCAAGGTCGCCGATGACTATGCGCCCTGCATATTCTCCCTTTTTGGCAAGGCGGCAAGCCCGCCCGGCAAACTCAGGCGAGCTTGGTGTTGTAGTTTTCCACGAGGCGCATGTAGGAGTTGATGGCCGACTGCAGGCCCTGCTTCGCCGTTTCGAGCGATATCCTCGCGTTCTGCTCGTCGATCTGCTTCGCCAGGCCCTGGTTCAGCCGCGCCACCGTGACGCTGTACTCCGTTTCGGCCAGCTGGACGTTCAGCTTCTCGATCTCCGTCTGGTCCTCCTGGTTGAGGATGGCGTAGTAGTCCGACCAGAGCCCGGCCTCCTCCGTCTTTCGCGCGTTGGCGAGCGAGTACTGGGCCTCCTGGATGGACACCTCGTTGTTCTGGAGGTTCGTCATCATGGCGCCGTCCTTGTCCCACTGCAGCATGATCGCGCGCTCCTCGCGCAGCAGGCTGAGCTTGCGCTCGCTGCTGTACACGCTGAAGCTCCCCTCGACCGACTTCTGGATGTCGCTGGCGATGTTCTTGTCGTCGAACCGCGCGAACTCCGCGTCGTATGGCGAGAGCTCTATGTCCTTTTCCTGGGATATCTTCAGATCGGATTTCAGGTTGTACTTGGCCAGATCTATGTCCCTGAGCCGGGCCGCTATGTCCGCCTCGAGCTTGGCCTTCTGCGCGGTGTACGCGTCCATGTCGGACGCCTTCGCGAGCCCGACGCCGATCTGCGCGGAAAGCAGGTCAATGTTGCTGTCCAGCTTCGTGACCTCGTCGCGGTACGTCTTTATGCTCTTTTCAATGTCGAGGATGTTCGTGTACTGCTGCTTGAGGCTGCTCTTGATCGAGTCGAATTTATCCTTCATCTGGTTTTCGTAGCTCTCGACGTCCAGCTCGGAGTGCTGCCAGTCCGTGTAGCGCTGCTTTTCCCACGCCACGCGCTCGGCGGCCTTGGCGGGCAGCGGGGCGATCCCGTTGTCGGCCGTGAACTTGTCGTGCATGGCGACGGAAAGCCTGCGCTGGTATATCTCCGTCTTTTTCGCCGCCACCTTGTATTCCTCGTTGTCAAGCTTGATGCGGTCGTACATGGCCGTCAGCGACAGCTGCACGGCGCCGTCTTTCTCGCGGTATGCCGCCACCGCCGCCGCGGATTCGCCCGCGCCCGCCGAAGACGCGCCCGCCGCCGCGACGCCGCCCGTCGGCGCGGCCGCGAGCAGCAGGGCCGCCAGAATGGCCGCCGCCCTTGCCGCCGCGCCGGCCGAAAAACGCCCGCCCGCCCTGCCGCGCGGCGCCTTGCCGACCGCCTCGCCATATGCCTTGCCATGCGCCTTGCTATATGCCTTTTTCATAGTCGCCTCCATATACTCGATACTCGATATTCGCGATATTCGCCATGCTCGCGCGATTTGCGGAACCCGGATCGCGCGCCGCCCGCCACCCGCCGAGCGCCGTAGCCTGCTGCCGGGCTGTCGAATTTCCGGGCCGCCGCCCGCCACAGCCTGCGGGTTGCCGCCCGCCTGCAACGGCTCCGCCCGCCTGCGGCCTCGCCCGCCGCTCACAGGCCGCCCGGCCCTATGCCGCTGATGATCTCAAGCTTGCGCTCCTGCAGCCACACGTCTATCGTGCTGTTCTCCAGCTGGATCTTCGCCTGCGCGACCGTTATGGCGGCCGAGTCAACGCTCAGCTGCGTGGCCAGCCCAAGATCGCGCTGCTTCTGCGCGCGCTCGAGCGCGCTCTGCGCGATGGCGACCTGCGACTCGTTGTACGAGATCTGCCCGCGCAGGCTCAGCAGCTGCTTGTAGGCCGAGCGGATCTCGCTCTCGACCTCGGACACCGCCATGTCGTAGGCGATGGCCGCCTCCTCGGCGCTCAGGGCCGACTCCTGGCCCTCGTGCACCGACTCCGGCTTGTACGGGGCCTCGCTGAAAAGCCCCGCCTGCCCCTCGGCCAGATCCCTGCTCCTCGCCGCGATCAGTATCTCGCTGCGCTTGGACAGCGCGCCGTCCAGATAGTCCTGGAGCCTCGGGGTGGCCTTCGCGGGCCTGAGCTGCGAGCGGTCGAAGTCCGCGTATGTCGTGGCGAGGTTCTCGCCTATGAGCCTGTTCAGCGAGATCAGCGCCGACGCGAGCGAGCGCTTCGTCTGCCCGAGCGATATGGCGGCCTTGTCGTATGACAGCTCGGCGCTGTCCGCCTCCGTCTTTGAAGCGGCGCCCAGCTCGTACCGCTTTTTCAGCGCGTCGAGGCTCGACTTCTGGAGATCGAGCGCCTCCTGCTGAAGCGCTATCGCGGACTGGAGCTTGGCCACGCTTGAATACGCCGCCCACGCCGAGTATGCCTGCCCGTTGTCCAGGATCTCGATGTTGTAGCCAATCTGCGCGATGCCGTCGTTGAGCTGGATCAGGGCGTAGTCCCTCGTGGACGCCAGCTGCCTGCGCTCGTCGGTGTTCAGCTCCTTGTACTCCATCTGCTCGTAGGCGTCCAGCTCCATGCGCAGATCCATCGCCATGTTGTCGCCGTAGGTTTTTTCCTCTTTCTTCAGCAGCTTGTACCTGTCGTCCGTTTCAAGCGCCCTCGTCGCCGCGCTCACGCTGCTGTTCAGCGAGGCAGCCTGGCGCTGGGAGTTCAGCTTGGCGAGCTCGAGCGAGCCGAGGCTGGCCTCGGCGGCCGACCGGGCCATGCTGACGGCCTCGTTGAGGCTCAGGGCGGCGTTCTCGGACGCGCGCGGCGGCGTCGGCTTTATGTCGATGCTCGCGCTCTCGACGCCCTCGCGTATGATCTCCTGGAGCATGGGCGGCGCGGTCGGGGTCGGCGTGGGCGTCGGCTCCGAAACCGTTTCGACGGGCGCGGGCGCCGGCGTCTGCATGGCATGGGTGTATGTCTGCGGCACGGGCGTCGGGGCGGCGGGCGCCTGCGCGGCGTCCGCCTGCTGCGCGGGCGCCGGCGTCTGCATGGCGCGGGTGTATGTCTGCGGCACCGGCGTCGGGGACGGCGAGGCGGCGCCGCCGCCCGGCGCGGGGCTCGGAGACGGCGAGGGCCGCGCGGTCGCCGTCGCGGCGCCCCCAGACCCCGCGCCCGTCCTCGCTCCAGTACCCGTTCCCGACCCCTCAATCGCGGCCGACACGGGCTTGGGCGTTATCGTCAGAAGCTTCGCTATGTCCGGCGGAACCGTGGACGCGGGCGCCGCGTACAGGGCGGCCGCAGCCTCGGAGCGGCTGGGTTGCACCAAGCCGGCGGGCTGCACCAGGCCGGCGAGCTGGGCCGATCCGGCGAGCGGGCGCGGGCCCGCGGCCGCCGCCGGCAGGGCCAGGGCGGCGGCAGGCAACGCCAGGACGGCCGCCGCCAGAAGCAGCGCGGCGCGCGCCGCCGATCTCTTTGCCGGGATCAGCCGGCCTCCCCGGCCGGCCCCCCGCTGGCCGGCGCGAGCCGGCACCCCGCCGCGAGCCCGCGGCCCGCCGAAAGCCGCCGCGCGGCCCGCTATTGAGCGCTTTGTTTTGAGCATGGCACATATACCTCTTTGCATTATATGAGGTAATATTAGCCTATAATCAAAACGCTGACAATAGATTCAATGGATTGTTAAAATAAAATTTAGAAATTGTTTAAGAAATCGTTCAAGAAGCTCCCGACGCGGCAGAGGCGGATGCGGCGCCCGGCGCGGCATTGGAAGCGCCGCCCGCAACGCCGCCTCCCGGCACATCCACCGTGAGCTCGCCCAGCGCGTTCCCGTCCACGTCCTGAAGCCCGCTCACGCGGATCTCGTTCCTGCCCTCCGTGGCGATGAACGACGCGAAGGCGTCCTTTTCCACGCTGTCCTCATACGCCGCCCAGCCGTCGCTGGGGAACTGTATCGACACCGTGCTCTCGTCCGGCATCGCGGTGGCGCACCGGGCCGGAAGCGGCATGTAGCCCACGCCCGGAATGTAGTAGCGGTAGTTCTTGATCGCCTTGGCGTAGGTCGGGTTGACCTGCGCGTTGAAGCGGATGGTGATCTTTTTGTCCGGCACGCTCGACGTGACCTCGACAAGCAGCGGCCCGCCGTCCGCATACGACAGCAAGGGCTCGTAGCCCAGGCTGCCCGGCAGCACGGCCAGGCGCCGCGCTGCGGCGTAGTCTATCACGCCCATGGCAGCCAGGCGCTCGGCCAGCGTGTCCTCGCTGCCCTTGCGGCGCGTCTTCAGGGCCCCCGCCATCATCATCGCCAAATCGCCGTTCGTCAGGTATGCCTTGCGCGCGGCCGCGACCATGCCCAGCCCGCCCGCGAACTGTATCGCGTCCTGCCACTGGTAGTCCGCGCCCATCTCGTATCCCAGCACCGTCAGCAGCACCTTGTACATGGCCTGCGCGGTCAGCGTCCCGTATGGATCTATGTTGCCGTTCTGGTCGCCCTGCCAGCCGTACTGCGGGTTGGCCTTGGCGTAGGCCAGCAGCCGGCGAGCGCCGGAATCCGCGACAAGGCCCGCGTCCGCGAAGCTGGCGTAGCCGGAATAGTTCTCGGCGGCGGCCTCCCTGCCCGTCAGGCGCAGCGTCAGGTATATGGCCTGCATCCTGTTGGAGGTCTTGGACAGGTACGCCTGATCGACGCCGTCGCCGTCGCCCCGCAGGATGCCGAGCCCCTCGCACACGGCCGCGGCCCTGTCCGCCGCGGCGACCGCCGCCCTGCCGTAAGCGGAGGGCGCGGCTGCCCGGGCGGGCGGCGCCGCGCCCTCCGCGGCAAAGGCGGCCTGCGGGGCGGCGAGGGCGCCCGCAACGCAGGCCGCGCCAATCGCAGCCGCCGCGAATGACGCCAGCAGCCTTATTTTTCGCTTCTCCGCCTGCATCTTAATCACCTCGCACCTCGCTATTCAGCCCGTCCCCGCGCGCGCACCGCCGCCCGTAGCCGTTGCCCGCCCGCGCGAGCGCAGGCGCTCCCATGTGCGCACCGTTGCCCCCGTTCGCCCGCGCCCGCGCGCCATGCGGCAACCGCCTCAGCGCACCGCCCGTGCGCCCCTGCCCGCTCGCGCCGCCCACGTCCGCTCGCGCCGCCTGTAGCTGTGTCGCCCGTAGCCGCCTGCCGCCCGCCGCCCGCGCTACGGCATGGCCGGCAAGAAGCCCGTCGCAAACGCGTTGTTCAGTATGTACTGCCCGTTGGCGTCGTTGTGCCCGTCCCACAGATAGTTCGCGCGGACGGACACGTTGACGGCCTCGTTCGTGCCATTCTTGAGCGTCACGATGATGAAGCGCGTCTCGCTGGCGCCGTTCAGCCCCGCCGAGCCGATCTGCTGCTCCGTGTAGGCGTCCACCGCGTAGGCGGTGGGGTTCAGCGGCGACGACGGCTGGCTCTCCAGGTATACGTCGAGCATGCTGTTGAGCTGGCTCATGCTCGTGATGCCGAAGAACTGCACGCGCTCGTCGAACGCGATCAGAACCTGGTCCCTCGACAGCGCCGGGTACGCCAGGGTCGGCAGCGCGCTCGACGCACCCGCGGCCCTGTTGCCGCGCGCGGCCTCCAAAAAGCCCGGCCGCAGGTTGTCCGTGACGGAGACCGTGCCGCCGTCCTTTATCTCCAGCGGCGTGCCCAGCGCGGTCTTCGTGGCGCTGACGGACGCGGGCGGCACCATGTAGATCATGACGGGCGTGTGCGCCGCGCCGTAGGTGCCGTCGGAGTTCAGCCCCGCGCTGTCCGCGAGGTCGAGGTATATCTCCCTCTTGACGGGGTCTATGCTGTTGTAGCTCATGTTCATGAGCGGTATGCCCGCCTGGTTCGTCGTCCTGACGATGAAGTCGGAAGCCGACGCGTTCACGGGCAGCGCGCCCGTGTCGAAGCGCATCATTATGCGCGTCGGCGAGATCGCGTAGGCGTTCGGGAGCAGCTTCGCCGCGGCCTCGCTGTTGCTCGGCACGTCTATGACCCTGGGCTGCATCTTGTTGCCGAGCGTGTCCGCGATGTTCAGGACGCGCATCTCGTCAACCGCGTTCGTCGCTATGTACAGCGAGAAGGCGTTCGGCACGACCGTGTTGCCGCCGACCACCCAGCCGCCGGCCGGGAACGCGACCACGACCGTCCTGCCGTCCGCCTCGAGCGTGATCGACGTGCCGTCCGGCACGGACACGTGCCCCCTGCCGGGGAAGTTGTACTCGTAGTTCAGCCTGTCCGACGCGGAGGCCCAGTCCAGGGCCTTGCTGAACGTCAGCACGACCTTCGACTCCGGTATGTTGACCGTGACGGCCGCGATGGCCGGCTCCGTGCTGTCCCTGACCGCGACCGCGTGCGTGGACTCCGCGCACCTGTTGGCCTGCGCCGTCGTGTCCTCCACGTTGGCGACCGTCAGCGAGTAGTCGCCGGCCGCTATGCTGCCCGCGAGCTTTATGAACCTCGGGTCCGCGACCGTCGAGCCGGACGGCGTGTACGCCTGCGGGCTGAGCGTTATCGAAACGCCGTTGCTGTTTTTCAGCGCGAACCTGCCGTTGTTCGCGGTCCCGAGCCGGACGGCCTTGCTGAACTCGACGACTATCTCGTTGATCGCCGAGGACGACACCGACACGACCTCCGGCCGCGTGGAGTCGAACTGCGGCGCCACGGACGCCACGTAGTCGGCCGCCGCGTTGCCGTTCATGTCGGAGATGTACTCTATGCCGACGGTCGCGGAGTTCGCGGGCAGGTACGTCGACTCCGGGAACGTGAACTCTATCGTCTCGCGCTCGTAAGGCAGCTTGGCGGACGCCTGCGCGTACCGCTTCGTGGAGCCGTCGAGCCAGTAGAGCCTCGCCTGGTCCTTGACCTCCTCGGAGAACGTCACGCGGACCTTCTCCCTGTAGGCGTCCACGAGCGCCACCTGCGGCGGCGTCCGGTCCTCCTCGGCCGTGAACGTGAAGCTCGCGACGTCGAAGATGGGGAACGCCGCCAGGTCGTAAATGGTGTTCGTGTTTATGCTCAGCGTGTTCACGCCCTGCTCAAGCGGCGATATGAAGCAGAGGTACACCTCGCGGCCGAAGCACGCGGCCGGCAGCGCGGCGTTCATCGTCTTCCCGTTGAACTTGTATATGGCGTAGTTCTTCACCGCCGAGCTGGACGTGTCCACGGGCTCCGAAAAGACGAGCTTCACGTAGCGCGTGCCGGCGGCCTCGACCGCGACCAGCGACGGCGTCTGGTTGTCCATGAACGTCAGCTCGCGGGCGGCTATCGGCGCCATCTCCGCGCCCCCCGCGAGGGCGCGCACCTTGCTGAGGCTCAGCGTCCGCTTGCCGCCCTGGGCCCGCGTGAAGCCGCTCTCCCTGTAAATCCTCAGCACGTTGCCCTCCCCGCCCTTGGGCACGTACACGGCGTCCGTGTCCGGCAGCGGGTTCCCGTCCAGCTTGATGTAGCTGCGGTCGATCGACTTGGGGTCTATCTGCTGGCTGAACGTTATGCTGATCTCGGCGAAGTTGTCCGTCGCTATGGAGACGTCCTGCATCCCCGCCGGCGCGGGCGTGGCCGCCGGGGTCGGCTCCGGCTCCGGCGCGGCGGCGCCTATGACGCCCAGCGACACCGCCTTCGCGTAGTCGATGACGCCCTCCTCCGCGAGGAACTCCGCGAGCGTGTACGTCTGGCCCTTCATCGTGGCGAGCAGCGCCTCGACCATCATTACGGCTATGTCGTCGTTGATCAGGGGGCTCGTGATGTAGCGGCACTCGGACATGCCGGCCGCGGAATCCGCGAAGTCGAGCGCGTTGGCGTATGTGAAGTCGATGTCCTGCTGGTAGCCCAGCACCGTGAGCAGCACCTTGTAGAACTGCTGGGCCGTGACGCTGTCGTGCGGCATGAGCCGGTTCGTGCCGTCGCCCTGCCAGCCGTACAGGCCGCTGTTCGCCCTGAGATACGCGGCGCGGCGCCGGCCCGTCTCGTAGATGTCGCCGACGTCGGAGAAATTGTCCGCGCCCGTGTAGCGGTCGGCCTCCGCCTGCTTGCCGACGAGCCTGAGCGTCAGGTACGCCGTCTGGATCCTCGTGGACTGCTTGTCAAGGTACTCCTGCGTCAGGCCGCTGCCCTCGCCCTCCAGCAGCCCCAGCTGCCTGCACGCCTCCACGTAGTCCAGGTCCAGCTCGGTCACTGACGCCAGCGACGCCGCCTGCGGCAAGAGCGCGACGGCGGCCAGCAGGGCGACTGCCACCGCCGCCGCCAGCGCGCGCGCGGCGCCGGCGCGTTTCTTCATTTGTTTTCCCATGTCATTTTTCCCTCCAAGCGATATGCAAATATATATTAATTAGATTATACAGCCTGAACATGCCCAAATACAAGAACGATACGGGATTGTAAATATTTCTTAACATGATTGCAAGCCGCCGCCCTGCGCGGCCGCCGCCCCGTAGTATTCGCTGTAGTACTCGGCGTAGGCGCCGCTCGTCACGTTCCTGACCCACTCCCCGTTGTCCACGTACCATCTCACCGTCTTTTCCAGGCCGTCCGCGAACGCCGTTTCGGGCGCCCATCCCAGCGCCTCGGAAATTTTTCGCGAGTCGATGGCGTATCGCCTGTCGTGGCCCTTCCGATCCGCGACGTGGCGGATCAGGCTCTCCGAAACGCCGCCTTTCCTCGCGTCTCCGTCCGGGAGCAGCCCGCGCAGGGTCTTTATGACGGCGCGGGCTATGTCTATGTTGCGCTGCTCGTTGAACCCGCCGATATTGTACACCTCGCCCGGCTCCCCGCGCGAGGCGACCAGATCTATCGCGCGCGCGTGGTCCTCCACGTACAGCCAGTCGCGCACCTGGAGCCCGTCGCCGTAGACCGGCAGGCTGGCGCCGCCGAGCGCGTTGTTGATCAGCAGCGGGATCAGCTTCTCCGGAAACTGGCGCGGCCCGTAGTTGTTGCTGCAGCGCGTGACGCAGACCGGGAAGCGGTACGTGTCCCAATACGCCTTCGCTATGAGGTCGGACGCCGCCTTGCTCGCGGAGTACGGGCTGTGCGGGTCGAGCGGCGTCTGCTCGGTAAACAGGCCCGTTTCGCCGAGCGCCCCGTACACCTCGTCGGTCGATACGTGGACGAATTTCCTGCCCGGCGCGAACGAGCCGTCCGGCAGCTCCCAGCGCTTCATGGCCGCGTCCAGCAGCGCCTGCGTCCCCAGCACGTTCGTCCTGACAAACGCCTCCGGGTTCCTGATGCTCCTGTCAACATGGCTCTCCGCCGCGAAGTGCACGACATAGTCGGCGCCGTGCTCGTCAAGCGCCGCGCCGACGGCCTCGCGGTCGCATATGTCCGCTTTGGCGAACACGTAGCCGGGCAGGCCGGCGACGTCCTTCAGATTCTCCAGATTGCCCGCATACGTGAGGCTGTCGAGGTTCACGATCTTGACCCGCCCGCCGTATTTCCGCAGCATATAGATAATGAAATTCGAGCCGATGAAGCCGGCGCCGCCCGTCACCAGATATGTTTTCATAGACAGAATCGCCCCTTTCCCCTGCCATTCCCCTGCCATCCCAATCTCCGTCCCCTGTATGCCCAATATGATACCACGCCTGCGGCGCGAAATACAGCGCAAAGCGCAAAAAAA
>JAISFK010000191.1 GCA_031263625.1 Clostridiales bacterium | reverse complement strand
CGGCGGCGGGCCGGGCGCTACCGGCGCCGATGGCCTCGCGCCGGCGGCAGAGGGGCGCGAGCCGGCGCCAGGCCAGGGCCGGCAGGCGGGCGACCGCCAACCCGGCGACCGCGCGGGAGCGGGCCAGGCGGGCGGCGCCCGCATGGGCGCCGGAGGCGACGCCAGATTTGGCGGTCGCTCCGACGGCATGCGCTCCGACGGCGGCCGCGCCGCGTTTGACGGCAGGCAGCCGGCCCGCCAGGGCGGCGACGCGGGCGGCGCGAGGCCGCCTGCGCGGCAGGACGGCAGGCCCGCGCCGGGCGCCGGAGGCAGGCTGCAGGACGGCGGCAGGCCCGCGGCCCGAGGGGACGCCAGGCCGTTCCAGCGCCAGGACGGGAGTTCCGGCGGCGGGGCCGGCTACCCGCGCCAAGGCGGCTACGGCAGCGGCGGGGGCAGCGGTAGCGGCGGCTACAGCAGTGGCGGCGGCGGCTACCAGCGCCAAGGCGGCTATGGCGGCGCAGGCGGCGGCTACCAGCGCCAGGGCGGCCAAGGCGGCTACAGCAGCGGCGGCGGCGGATACCAGCAGCGCCAGGGCGGCTATGGCAGCGGCGGCGCAGGCGGCGGCTACCAGCGCCAGGGAGGCGGGTACGGCGGCGGCTCCGGCGGGAGCGGCGGCGGATACCAGCAGCGCCAGGGCGGCTACGGCGGCGGAGGTTCCGGCGGAGGCGGCGGATATCAGCGCCAGGGCGGTTACGGCGGCGGCGGCGCAGGAGGCGGCTACCAGCGCCAAGGTGGCGGGTATGGCGGCGGCGGATACCAGAGGCAGGGCTCTGGCAGCCAGGCCGGATCCTCCTACCAGCAGGGCGCCAGAAGGGACGGCTCGTCGCCGTCGCTGCAGGGCAGGACCGGATTCCAGCGCGGCGGCCCCGCGAGGGGGGGCGCGGACAGCGGCAGGACGGTCGGCGGCGGCAGGACGCGCTCGCTGGACATTCCGAAACCCGATCTGTTCGGCTCGAAAGGCGACGAGTTCACCTCGTCCAAAAACGAGCAGAAGCGCGAGTTTTTGGGCAGGGACTCCGCGAAAGAGGTCAAGAAGGACTTGAAGCGCGACGCCGCCAAGACGGCGCCCGTCGCGAAAAACAGGAAGTTCCGCCCCGGAACGACGATAATCGGCGAGAAAAAGGGCGTGCAGGAAGCGCTGAGCGACGAGTACATACTGAACGAGTTCTACACGTCCTCCGACGACCCCAAGCGCAGCAGGAGGCAGCAGCGCCAGCGCAAGCTCGCGCGGCGCGACAAGTTCATACCGCCGAGGGCCGTGCTGACGTCCGTCCGGCTCAACGAGTCCATGACCGTCAAGGAGCTGGCCGAAACGCTCAAAAAGACGGCGGCCGACGTCATAAAGAAGCTCATGGGCATGGGCGTGGCCGCGACGCTGAACGAGGTGGTTGACTTCGACATGGCGACCATCGTCGCGGAGGAATACGGGATCGCCGCCGAAAAGGCGGTCGTCGTCAACGAGGAGGACATCCTGTTCGACGACTCCGAGGCGGGCGAGAGCGAGCTTGAGCCGCGCGCCCCGGTCGTGGTCGTCATGGGGCACGTCGATCACGGCAAGACCTCGCTGCTGGACGCGATACGCAAGACGAACGTCATATCCAGCGAGGCGGGCGGCATAACGCAGCACATCGGCGCGTACATGGTCAACATCGGCGGCAGGCCGATAACGTTCCTGGACACGCCGGGCCATGAGGCGTTCACGTCCATGCGAGCGCGCGGCGCGATGGTCACGGACGTCGCGATTCTCGTCGTGGCGGCCGACGACGGCGTGATGCCGCAGACCATAGAGGCCATCAACCACGCGAAGGCCGCGAACGTGAGCATCATCGTCGCCATCAACAAGACGGACCTCGAAGGCGCCAACCCGGACAGGGTCAAGCAGGAGCTAACCGAGCACGGGCTTGTCGTCGAGGAGTGGGGCGGCGACGTGATCGCGGTGCCCGTGTCGGCAAAGACGGGCGAGAACATCGGCCACCTGCTCGAAATGGTGCTGCTGACGTCGGACGTCCTCGAGCTGAAGGCCAGCCGCAGCCAGCAGGCCAAGGGCACGGTCATCGAGGCCAAGCTGGACAAGGCCAAGGGGCCGGTCGCGACCCTGCTCGTCCAGCGCGGCACGCTGAATGTCGGCGACGCTTTCATCACCGGCTCGACGGTCGGCAGGATCAGGGCCATGCTCAATGACAAGGGCGAGCCGATCAAGAGCGCCACGCCGTCGATGCCCGTCGAGATCATCGGCCTGTCCGAAGTGCCGGAGGCCGGGGAGGCGTTCTACGTCACGACGGACGACAAGGTGACAAAGAGCCTGGCCGAGAGGCGCAGGCAGGAGGCGCGCGTCGAGCAGCTGAGGGGCACGTCCAGGGTGACGCTGGACGACCTGTTCTCGCAGATCAAGGAGGGCGGCGTCAAGGAGCTGAAGCTGATAATCAAGGCGGACGTGCAGGGCTCCGTGGAGGCGGTCAGGCAGTCGCTCGAGAAGCTCGGCAACGACGAGGTGCGCATCAACGTCATACACGGCGGCGTGGGCGCGATAAACGAGTCGGACGTCTCGCTCGCGAACGTGTCCAACGCCATAATCATCGGCTTCAACGTGCGGCCCGGCGGCGCGTCCGTCATCGAGGCCGCCGAGAGCGCGGGCGTTGACATGCGGCTGTACACGGTCATATACAACGCGATAGAGGACATCCAGGCGGCCATGAAGGGCATGCTGGATCCGACGTACAGGGAAGTCGTGCTCGGCCACGTGGAGATCCGGCAGATATTCAAGGCGTCGGGCGTCGGGACGATCGGCGGCTGCTACGTGCTGGACGGCAAGATTCAGCGCGGGAACAGCATCCGCATCATCCGGAACGGGCTGCCCGTGTTCGAGGGCAAGCTGGCGTCGCTCAAGCGCTTCAAGGACGACGCGCGGGAGGTCCAGCAGGGCTTCGAGTGCGGCATATCCATTGAGCGCTTCAATGACATAAAAGAGAATGACATCATCGAGCCGTATGCGATGGAGGAAGTCCCGGCGGTCTGAGCCAAAAGCGGCTCGGATCGCCGCGGGGCGGCTGGGAAAGGCGGATAGGGGGTTTGAACAACAGAACTGCAAGGGTGTCGGAGGAGATCAAGAAAGAGGTCAGCGACATCTTACGGAACGACGTGCGGGATCCGAGGCTGCCGGAGGTGCTGAGCGTGCTGAAGGTCGATGTCTCAAAGGATTTTTCGCACGCGAAGATCTACTACTCCACGCTGGCGGCTTTCTCGCCGGCGTCTGGCGGCGGCGGCAGCGCGGGCGGCGTGGGCGGCGTTGTGGCGGCTGGCGGCGGCAAGGCGGGGGGCGGGAAAGGGCCCGCCGCCGTTGGCGGGGAAGCGGGCGCCGGCGCTGGAATTGCCGATGGCGGCGGCAAGGCGGCTGGCGGCGGCGAGAAAGCGGGCGCGGGAGACAGGGCCGCCGGCGAGGCGGCGGTCGCCAAGGCCCTGGGCGGCGCGGCCGGCTTCATCCGGCGCGAGCTGGGCGCCAGGCTCAGGCTCAGGCGGACGCCGGAGTTGCATTTTGTGGCGGATCACTCCATCGAGCGGGTCATCGGCATGAACCGGCTGATAAGCGAAACGATCAGGGACGACGCCGCGAAGCTCGAAAGCATGCATTCTGCCCCAGCCGCCCCAAGCTTTATGCCAAAACTCGAAAAGGAATGGTCATAGACATGGCGGGACGCGACCTGTACGGAGATGTGGCGGAAAAGCTCAGGGCGGCCGAAAGCATCGCGGTGCTCGTGCACAACTCGATAGACGGCGATACGCTCGGCTCCGCCCTGGCGCTGGTTCTGGCGCTGGCTAAGCTGGGCAAGAAGGCCGTCGTGCTCGCGGAGGAAAAAATTCCGGAGAATCTGTCGATGCTGCCGTGCGGGGATTATGTGCGGCAATACGGCGAGGGCGCGGGCGATGGCGATGCGGGCGAGGATGCCGGCGGCGGCTGCGATGTCGCGGGCGGCGCGGGCGAGAGCGATGCGGGCGGGGCGCCAGCAGAAGTTGGCGCGGCGGACGCCGGCCCCTGGGACGTCCTGGTCGTCGTGGACGCCGGCGACCCCGGCCGGCTTGGCAGGAGGGCGCGGCTACTGGAGAGCGGCGCCTGCGTGATCAACATCGACCATCACATCACAAACCGCGGATACGGCGACATAAACCTCATAATCAGCGACGCCGCCGCGACGGCCGAGCTGGTCTATCACTTGATTTGCAGGCTTGGCGTCGCCATGGACCGCGACATCGCGGTCTGCATATACACCGGCATATGCACGGACACGGGCGGCTTCAGCTACAACAACACGACGAGCGGCTGCCACGAGATCGCCGCCGAGATGCTGCGCTTCGACCTGGACGTCAACAAGCTGCACTATCTGTTCTTCAACGCCATCACCTGCGGCAAGCTGCGCTGCCACGGCTATGTCGCGAACTCGCTCAAATTCCACTACAGCGGGCGGCTGGCCGTCGTCGTGATATCGGACTCCGCGCTGGAGGCCCTTGGCGCGACGGAGGCCGACTGCGAGGGGCTTGTGGACATAGGCAGGAACGTCAGGGGCGTGGAGGTGTCCGCCATGGCGCGCGAGACGAAGCCCGGCGAGTTTCGCATCAACCTGCGCTCGCGCAACGACGCGGACGTTTCGATCATGGCGAAGCGCTTCGGCGGGGGCGGGCACGTCGCGGCGTCGGGCTGCACGATATGCGCTCGCGCGGAGGACATGGAGGGGCTGATCGTCGAGGCCATGGCGTATGCGTTTGACTGACCGAACATAAAATGAAAAGGGAGCGGCTTTTGCCATGAAAGTGTTCAGGGAGCATAGAAACGAGCGCGTCTGCATGGACTGCTACATTCTGGACGAGCAGGCGGAGGAAGCCTTTCGCGCGCCCCGCCCCGCCGTCGTCGTCTGCCCCGGCAGCGGCTACGCGCAGTGCGCGATGCGGGAGTCCGAGGCCGTCGCGCTGCAGTTCGCCGCCGCCGGCTTCCACAGCTTCGTGCTGTGGTACACCGTGACGGACAGCCATCCGATCCCGCTGTGGCCGGAGCCGCTGATGGACGCGGCCTGGGCGGTCAGCGCGGTTCGCGGCCATGCGGTCGAGTGGAGCGTCCGGCGCGACAGCGTGTACATCCTGGGCTTTTCGGCGGGCGGCCACGTCGCCGCGTCTCTGAGCGTATTTTGGGACAGCGACGGCGTGCGCCGGGCGTACCCGAACGCGCGCCCTGACGGCTCCGCGCTGTGCTACCCGGTCATAACGTCGGGCGAGTTCGCGCACCAGGGCTCGATCGACAACCTCGCCGGGCAGGCCGCGGATCTGCGTGCGCTCGCGTCGCTGGAGAATTTTGTGGGCGAGCGGACGCCGCCCGCGTTTTTGTGGCACACGTTCGGCGATCAGGCCGTGCCGGTCCAAAACAGCCTGATGTACGCGGGCGCGCTCGCGCGGCACGGCGTCCCGTTCGAGCTGCACGTGTACCCGGAGGGCAACCACGGGCTCTCGCTCGCCAAGCCGGAGATCGGCGAGGCGCTGACGCCCAACAACCGCCACGTCGGGACGTGGATAAGCCTGTGCTGCGACTGGATAGCCCTGCGCGAAGGGCTGGCGCTCTAGCGAGCGCGGCCGCAAAGATGCTTTATATACATCCGTATGTATATCGTCAACAGATAGGAGCGCCGAAGCGCCGAGACGAGATATAAATTGGTTACTGTTCACTCCCCGCCAGAAGCGGAGGGAGCCGCTTCTCGGTTCCTTTTTCGACCCACCCGCCGCCCGCCATCATATCGCGCAGATACAAAAAGCGCGCCGCAATTGGCGGTGCGCGGAACAATGGTCAGGCAGAAGGGTGCGCGGCATGGTGGGCTGGCGGGTTCAGCCCGCCATGCCGGCGGCGCCGCCCGGCGGTCTGTCAAATATTGTGGCCACGCTCTCAAACAGGTTTTGGCCGCGAGCGCGCAGCGACGCGACAATGCCCATGCACTGGCACAGATGCCCCAGGCTCTCAAAGCTTTTGAACGCCATGGCCTGCGCCTGCTTCCGCTTGAACGAACACCCGTAGCTGCCTCTCCGCGTCCGGGAGCTTTTGCGCTAGGCCGATACAGTCTTCCAAACTGTTAGTGAGGCCCCTCCTCCTATTTCTGCCAGCGGCGGCACATAAAGTTCATGTTGGGTGGCTTGTTGTTATGAGGCATTCAATCGCGCCGCTGCCGTCTGCCGCGAAAACAACAATGATTTCATCCCCTCCTTTTTCAAGAAACATATACCCTGAACCGGTCATGTCTAAAAAGTGCCTTACGCCTGCCATGTCAATGAGCAACGCATCCTCTCCCGGCACCTTGAGTTCAAGAAGATTGAAACCGTCGTGGGATGAATGGTTGCCCACAACGCCGGAAACCATCTCGTTGCCATTTTGCCGATATTGCTTGAGCACCATTTCGCCGACAATGGGGTCGAACGACATGGCATTAGTATAATCTTGGATTTGAAAATATTTTCCTTCCGTGACAGTGATATGGTCGGAAAGTCCCAACCTAGCAGTGCTCCCGCCACGATATGATATGTTCAGTATCCACCCTCCGCCGGTGAAGTATCCCTCAGCCTCGTCGTTCAGGCTCAGGCCGCGCAAGTATTCGACAATTCTGTCTATGTTTGAAGGATCTGTTATTAACAGCGTTTCAATATAGTCTGGTTGGCTGTAGGCAATCTGAATGCTTTTAACGCTATCCAGCAGACTAAAAATCTCGCGCAAGTCCGTTATTTTTTCTGCGCTGCCATTCTCCGCTCCATTCGGGTTGTCGCTGACTGTCGGGGGAGTGTCGCCTGGCGGGTTGCTGGATCCGCCGCCTCCGCCATCGCTTGGACTCGCTGGCGCTGTCGCAGTTGTGCCCGGCGTCGGCTTTATGGCGGGCGAGTCCTTCGGCGCCTGCGTGGGGGATGGCGTGGCAACGGGTTTCGGCTTAGCGGCATTTTCCGCCGCTTCGTTTTTGCTCTCTGCCGCCGCGCTTTCGGATGGCGCATCCTTTGGCCCGCTGCTGTTTTCTTCGTTAAGCATGGCGCAGAACCTCTCTATAACCGCAAAGGCTTCAGCGAATGTAATGTCAGATTCCGGCATTATCAAGCCACCGCCATAGCCGTTGATCAGCCCCGCGCCTGCCAGGCGGGCTATTGGCTCTCGCGCGAACAGCGCAATTCTGTCGTCGTCTGAAAACATTTGCTCTGTCATGCTTGTCGCTTCCGTTCGGTAAAGGCGAAGGGAAAGCATCGCGCGATCGACAATGGCAAACAGCTCCTGGCGCTGTATGTGCGTGTCGGGGCGAAACGTGCCGTCGCCATAGCCGAAGATCAGCTGTTCCTCTTTCGCTTTTGCCGTGCTGGCATAATAGGCGCCGCCTTCTTCGACGTCGGCAAAATAAACACCGCTGTAGTCTGCGCCGCCGCCCCTGTTCTCCGTGTTAAAGGCGCGCATGAAAACATTGATGAACTCGCCCCTCGCGATGGGCCTGTCGTAATCCTCACGCGAATAATCGCCCAAGGCAATCACGCCCGCGCCCGCAAGCGCGGCCACCGTATCGTCCGCCCAGTGCTGTTCCCGCCCAGCCGCGATTGCCGCGCTTGGGTGAAAAAAGGCGGCACTGGCCGAAACCGCGAGAGCTAAAAAGAACGCCATAGTTTTGTGTCGCATATCAAACCTCCCAATAGGCAAAGCACGCTTTGCCATTTCTTCTCCCACAAAGATTATAGACGTTCGGCCAGTGCTTTAGGTTCCTTTTCCGTGGAGCGCCGGGCCGCCTTTCGCGGATTTCAGGAGCTTTCCTGACAGTTCGGGCGGGCGCTACGACGGTGTTTTTTATCGCGCACAGGAAGTTGCCGCCGCTTACGAACATGCCCGTCCGTATGCATGTCTGGCCGCCCGCGCGAGCTCTTGCCATCCAAAAACCGCCGCTATCCGGTGATGGCTTTCAGACAGCCTATCCGCCATTCCGCCAAAATAAGTTTTAGCAGACAACAATCAGGATTGGTAGCGCTAGGCATAGCAGTAACGCACATATCCCAATAGTTTTCGCCTTATTCTCAGAAATGGCAAAGTCACTTGCCAGAACCGCTTGCATTGCCATGCTGGCCTTTTCAAAAGCCAGTCGCATTGTCCCGCACACCTTTTTGGCACCTTTTGGGATTATTTCGCTCGCCATCCTAGGCACTGCAAACATCAGGCAACCCAACAGCATTATCGGGGACAGTATAAGCGCCGCTGTAGTTAGGCTTTTGCAGGCCATTTCGTGTTTGATGAAGGCAAATACAGCCGCAACCAATATTTTTTTTGCGGCGTTGTTACTTTGTGTGTCAGATGGATTTGGCATTTGCGAATCCGATGCAATTATCGCGAGGTCACTATTGCTCGTTTGTGACGACTGCCCGCCTCCAAATGCGAAATTGGACATGTTAGAATAGAATTTATTATTGCTAACGTTGCGATTTAAAACCGAAAACCGTTGGCCTGCCAATACTAAATTCTCAAAGCCTTTGCTGTATGCAAAATCGACATCAAAGGTAGCCCCTTTTTTGAATGTGATTTCATACGAAAGCTCTTTGCCGCTATATGCCGCAGAGTTGCTGTTCACATAGACAGTCCCGTCCTCCACACCATAGCCTGATATCACGAAATAATGTGCATCGATTTTTTCGACCACAAATTCTGATTCTATGACATATTTTGTCTGGATATTCAATACGCATAATGCGACAAACGGCATAATAGCGCAAAGTGCAATTCTGATAACGACACCTAACACTCTTTTGATCAGTGCCATGATTGTGTCACAACCTCCTGCAGCACACATTTTTGGATCTGCCTCGTGCTTAAATGGCCGTTACTAAAAAAGAATGTAAAGGGAAAAATCAGTTTTCTCCCTTTACATTTGCTTCATTTTTTTGTTTATGCTACATTAGGATTTATATTGCCCATACTGTATATGAATAACCATAATATATATAATTTATATTTACACCTAAGCCTCTCACAGTTAAGTGATCTGACGGATAGCGTAGATTGTCTTGCTTTGCATCAACTTGCTTTGTATAAGTGTCAACAGGGTGTATTGTGCCTGTTGTCAATTTATCGCTAGATAGAATGCGAGTAGACGTGGCCAATTTACTTAAATATGGAACCCATTGAATGGCGGCATACAATATTCGTGGTAAAATAGAAGAAACTGTCGAGAGCAACAGTTCAAATCCATACGCGTAAATTTTAGTTTCAGCTTCTTCGACGAGCTTTTGCCGTGCAAAAAGACGCGCCATGTTCAATGCCAGCTTTTGGATCATACTTCACGCGCTCCCTTTTGTTATCCTAGCTTAAACATAGCATGTATGTATTTGATTTACAACGCTTTTGACACAACGTGTCGGTTTTTGGTCATAACGTGCAACGCAACTCAATTTAGGTCAGCTTGCGCCATTTTCAGCTTTGCGCCGTTTTCAGGTTCAGCAATATCGAAATTTTGTAAATGCCTTCTCCCTCCTGCCTTTCAAAATGTCCGCTATATTTTTGCGTCATCCTTTTCACATTTTCAAGCCCATACCCGTGAATAGCGGTCGCTTTTTTCTCCGGCTCCTTTCCCTCTTGCGGTGCGGCATGGGGCTCATAGGGATTCGCAATCTCGTAAAACAGCAGATCCCCCTTGTCGAAAAGCCTCAACTCGATCTTCTTCTCCGCGTTCGGGTCTGCCAGTTTCTCGCAGGCGTCAATGGCATTTTCGAGCGTGTTGCCAATAATGACCGCCAAATCGGCAGGATTCACCGCCACTTCCTTTGAAATGCCCACGCTGCAGTCGATTTTGATTCCCGCGTTCCGCGCTTTTTTCATGTATTCGTTCAAGACGGCGTTTACCATTGGGTTGTTTGTATCCGCGAGTTCCGAACTTTGTCCGAGTGTTTGGGCAAGAGCTTCCATGTATTGCGCCGCTATTTGCCTATGGTCGGTTTCCACCAGATTTTCTATCGCCCGCATGTGCTTGTTGATGTCGTGCCACAGTGAGCGGGTTTCCTCTTGCTTGCTCCTTAAATCTTCGTAATACTCAATTTGTGCTTTCAGCTGGCTTTCCGCGGCTTCTTTCTGACGTCTTATTTCATAGGCTTCTTTCATTTTTTCAATGTACCAGAAGATCACCAGATTGATATACAAAACGCCAGCGACAATCGCCACAATACCCAGGCTGACGCTTTGCTCCATATAGTTCGCCACCAGTTGATCCACAATGTATATGCTAACGATCTGGCAAAGCAGCAGCGGAAGCAGGCTTGATACCGCCAGCCCCTGATTGCGCTTGTCTATCGCTGCCACCATCAGGCGCACGAGTAAAATCTGCACTAATTTGGCGATTGCGACAAAAGCCAGTCTGTTTGGCCCATAGCCCATCAAATCCGGCATGTCTTTTTTGAAAACCAGCGCTACAATGCCAAAGCACGCGACTTCCGAAAGCACTGCAAACACGCAGAATAAGAGCGCCGCCCGAATTTTTGGCGCTATTTTGCCTTCATAGCCAACCAAGGCAATAAAAAACACGCCTAGAAACGTGCCGGCAGTCAGGGCAAGGGGGGAAGTTTGGATCACGCTGAGCGCCGCAATCACCAAGCCTGTGACAGCAAAAGGCAACAAAAAGGCTTTTGGCGCCTTTTGCCTCCGCTCAAAAAAGCCGCTCAAGAACCCATAGATAATGAACAATTCAAAAGCAACGACGGCAACCTCAAAGCAAACGAAGAACAAACGATTCTTTGGCATACCGATTCTCCATTCAATGCTGGGCTTTTCCCAAGAGATTCAAAACATATCATGCGCAGAAAATTTATCCGCTTCGGAAATGATAGTTTTTCAAGCTGACAAAAAAAGCTTCTTTCCGCTTTCTGCTCAGCGGAATTGCGTCCCCGCCTTCCACGATAATTTGGGCGTTGTCTGGCGTGACGCTCTGGATTCGGTTGAGATTGACTAAGCAGCTCTTGTGGGATTTGAAAAACATGCCAGCCGGAAAGAGTTCTTCCTGCTCAAACAGCCGCGACTTTATATGGTAAGTCTGGCTGAGCGTATGGATGGCAACGTCCCTGCCGATAATATCCAAGTATAAGATGTCGTTCATGAATAGAATCTGCCTGCCTTGGTTCGTCTGGATGACAATTTTTTCGGCCGCCAGAGTTTGTCGCGCCTCTGCTAGGCACTGGCAGATAACGTGTTCCTGAATGGGTTTTCGCACATAGCGCCAGGCCACTTTGTAACCGCGATACACATACTCGTCGCTTTCGGTCACAAAAATAATAAGAGGCTTTTTGGGCTGGCCCTGGAGTCTGCGGGCAACGTCGAAACCGCTGAGCCGCCCCATTTTTATGTCAAGAAAAATTACGTCGAATCTTTGCCCGGCTTCTATGGCCGCTAGCAGATCCTCGCCGGAAGAAAACAGCTTTGGCTTTATGCTTTGATCGAAATAGCCTGCATGTTTTTTCAATAATTCGGCGTCGGCGGAATTATCGTCGCAGATGGCCGTTCGCATATGAAATCCTCCCAATCAGCCTTATCGGCTAAGCACAAACCCATGTTGCCCATGCGCTATCTGATTGCAAGCTTGCGTCCACGTCCCAAGCAGGGACGGGAAAGCGCGGTTTCACCGAACTGGAAGCGCAGTCTCCCGTTCTTCGCGGGCGCGTCGTGCCGACACCGTTTGCGTTGCCGACAATGTTCTTGGAACCGCTGATTAAGTTGCTGGAACCGCCGGCGGCACTGGCAGCATTTGTGCTGCCGATGAAACAGTCCGCGCCGCTGCCGCTCAATCCGCTGTAGCTTGAGAATCAGCTTCTCCACGCGCTCGGCTGATGCGGGCTTCACGATAAAATCGGCGGCCATCACGTCGTAGCCGTCCGGCAGGCGGGAGTCCATGCAAGTGGCAAAGACCAGGCTCACGTCCCAGTCGGTTCGCCGTATCCGCCGCGCAAGCTCCAAGCCATCAATTTCCGGCATGAGCATGTCCAGAAAAATGACGTCGTACTTTCCCGGATAATAGTCGGCGATCAGCTCAGCGCCGGACGTCAGACAGTCGATCTCGAAATCAAGCTCGCCGTGCAGGCGCTGTAGCCCGATCAAGATCGCCTTAATGTCCTCGGCGCACCTGATTTCGTCGTCGCAAACCGCGACTTTCACAAAATCGCCTCCTGCCGTTTCTTGGACGGCGCTGCCTGCATAACCGGCCGTCCCATGAAATAAGGCCCTGCCATCTGACACGACCCCAATTCACAAATATTTTGATCTCGGCCATTTATCGGCCGCATGTCGAGGAGCGGCAACATTATGATCCCGGCCATTTGTATAAGCCAGGTTTGTATAAGCCGCATACTGGGGAGCGAACAACATTTTGCGTCTCTCGAATACATACTCCCAGTATAATAAAAACCTGCCCTCAAAGTCAAATCCTGTAGGAAGCAAAGAAACTGCGATATGAGTAAAAAAAGAAGAAGCAGATGCGCCGCTAGCTACTGCGCGCGCAGCGCGTCGATCGGGTTCAGGCTCGACGCCTTCCAGGCCGGGAATATGCCGAACATGACGCCCGTAGCCAGCGAGATGCCGAACGACAGCCCCGTCCAGGGCAGCGAGTAGACGGGCGGCACCATCGTGCCGATGACGAACCTGATGGCCGCGAAGGCCAGCGCGACGCCGATCATGCCGCCTATGCCCGTCAGGATGACCGCCTCTATGAGAAACTGCAGCATGACGCTGCGCCGCTTGGCGCCTATGGCCTTGCGTATGCCTATCTCGCGCGTCCGCTCCGTCACGGACACGAGCATGATGTTCATGATCCCGATGCCGCCGACGAGCAGCGAGATGGACGCTATGCCCCCCAGCATGAGCATCTGCGTCTGCGTCAGCTCGTCGAGCGTCGATAGGATCTCCTCGGAGTTCATGATCCGGAACTGGTTGCTGTCGCGCAGGGCGTCCGTCAGGTACTCCGTGAGGACGTCGATCGCGTCCGAAACGCTCGCGCTCTCGTCAACCAGGATGGTGAAGTTCGTGATGCTCTGGCTGCGCGACAGCCGCTGCGCGACGCTGACGGGTATGATTATGCGGTCGTCGCTGCCGCCCTGCCTGCCAGACTGGACTTCCGTCAGCACGCCCACAATCTTGAAGCGGTAACCGTTGAGCTTTATATAGCTCCCGACGGGATTCTCGCCGCCGTAGAGCTCGTTGACGACCGTGCTGCCCACCACCGCGACGTTGTTTCGGAGATCGATGTCGAGGTCGAGCAGGAACCTGCCGGCGCTGACGTCGATGTTGTTTATGTCCTTGTAGTCGGGGGACGTCCCCACGAGCGGCGTGGAGCGGTTCGTGCCCGCGTTTTTCGCCGTGATGCTCGCGCTGAGGGTGGGCGCCAGCATCGCGAAGTACTCCGGGTTTTCGTCCTTGAACTGGATCAGATCCTCGTATTCCACGTTTCTGTTGCTGCCCCGGTTGAAGACTGAAACGGTCAGCGTGTTCGTGCCCAGCTCCCTTATCATGTCCGTCATGCTCTTTGTGCTGCCCTGCGCGTATGCCACGGCCGAAATGACGGATCCGACGCCGATTATGACGCCGAGCATGGTCAGAAACGAGCGCGCCTTGTTCGTGCGTATGCATTTGATAGCCATCTTGAGCGCCTGCATGAAATTCATAGCGTTGCCCCTATTCTCCCGAACCGTCGATTTGTATTGTATACTGACGAGCATTTGAAATTACCATAAACGCGAGTCAGTAATACTCGTTTCCTCTGTCCGACCGCAAATTGCGGTCGGAATTTCCAATCGAACACGAGTATATTATTTGTATTATTATTCCGCGTCATGTGAATCGTATTCGCCGTCTGAGCCGCCTACGTTATATTCGCCGTCTGCGCCGTCTGCGTTATATGCGTCATCTGAGCCGCCCGCGCCGTCTGCGCCATATTCGTCATATATGCCATGCTCGCCGCCCGCGCCGTCTGCGCCGTAGCCGCCAGCCATGCCGGCCGCATTGCCG
>JAISFK010000061.1 GCA_031263625.1 Clostridiales bacterium | reverse complement strand
TTCATGCCCGTCGGCACGCAGGCGGCGGTCAAGAGCCTTTCGCCCGACGAGCTCGTTTCGGTGGGCGCCGGCATCATACTCTCCAACACGTACCATCTGTCCATGCGCCCCGGCGAGGGCATCGTGCGCGAGGCGGGCGGGCTGCACGCCTTCATGGGCTGGCGCGGCCCGATCCTCACGGACAGCGGCGGCTTTCAGGTGTTCAGCCTGAAGGACATGCGCCGCGTCGAGGAGGACGGCGTGGCGTTCCGCTCCCACATAGACGGCTCGCGGCATTTTTTCACGCCAGAGCGCTCGATCGACATCCAGAACGCGCTGGGCGCCGACATAATCATGGCCTTTGACGAGTGCGTGCCCGTCCCAAGCCCCTACGAGTACGTGCGCGACTCGGCGGACAGGACGGCGCGCTGGGCTGAGCGCTGCAAGCGCCGCCACGCCGAGTCCGGGCGCCAGGGCAGCCAGAGCCTGTTCGGCATCGTGCAGGGCGGCGTATACGGCGACCTGCGCCGCAAGAGCGCCGACGACATCGTGGGCATAGGCTTTCCGGGCTACGCGATAGGCGGGCTGAGCGTCGGCGAGAGCGCCGGGGACATGTACGGGATCCTGGACTGCGTGTGCCCGCGCCTGCCCGCAGGCAAGCCGCGCTACCTGATGGGCGTGGGCAGCCCCGACTACCTGATGGAAGGCGTCGCGCGCGGCGTGGACATGTTCGACTGCGTGCTGCCGACGAGGATGGCGAGAAACGGGGCGGCCATGACGTCGAAGGGGCGGCTGATCGTGCGCGACAGCAAGTGCGCGGCGGACTTCGCGCCGATTGACGAGGCGTGCGGCTGCTACTCGTGCAGGAACTTTTCGAGGGCGTACATACGCCACCTGCTCAAGTCCGGCGAGATGCTCGGCCTGCGGCTCATGACGATCCACAACCTGCACTATCTGCTGGCCCTGATGGAAAAAATGCGCCGGGCCATCGCGGACGGCTGCTTTTGGGAGTTCAGGGAGGCTTTTTACGAGTCGTTCCGCGACGGCGGCGATAATGATATTGACAAAACCGCACCAAAAAGGATATGGTAATTGGGATATACTCGTGTTCGATTGGGAATTCCGACCGCAACTTGCGGTCGGACAGAGGAAACGAGTATTACTGACTCGCGTTTATGGTAAATTCAAATGCTCGTCAGTATAGAAATCGGACATAATATTGGAGGGTTGCTTATGTTTACGTTTTACGAAGCCGTATTGGGCGCCGCGGCCAAAATTTTGGCCTGGGGCACGCCGATCGCGCTGGCGACGGGCGCGGAAGGGGCGGCGGCGGCTGACGCGGGCGCCGCCTCAATCCTGCCGCTGATCGGGTACATAGCGGTATTTGGCGTGTTCGCGTACCTGGTGATCTACAGGCCGCAGAAAAAGAAGGAGAAAAAGGCGCGCGAGCTGGTCGATTCGGTACAGGTCGGCAACCGGATCACGACGCACGGCGGCGTCGTCGGCAAGGTCATCAACATAAAGGACGACATGGTGACGATAGAGACCAGCGTCGAGCGCACGCAGGTCGAAGTGAAGAAGTGGGCCATCCGCGACGTGGACAAGCCGGTCGAGGCGTAGGCTGCCGTAGCTTGCCGGCGTAGGTCGCCGACGCAGTTTGGCGCCTGCGCGGGCCGCATATGTTGCGCGCGCGGGGCGCGCGAGGCGGCGAGTGTTGCGCACGTCGGTTGCTTGACGCCGCTTGACGCCGCTTGACACCGCTTGACGCATGCGCGGGCTGGCGCGGCTATTTACAACCGCGCCGCGTTGTGCTATACTTCATTCGTCTTTTACCGCATCCCAGGTTCGAGGGTTCTCCGTCCTTTTACCAGGCTGCCGGCGAAAAATGGGCGCCACGACTGCCCGCGTCAATAAAGCGGCAATAAAGTGGCAATAAAACAGGAGGAAACAATGCAAAAGGAACAAAAAACGCAGATCATCGAGCTGTACAAGCTCCACGACGGCGACACCGGCTCCCCGGAGGTTCAGGTGGCGATCCTCACGGAGCGGATAAACCATCTCAACGAGCACCTGAAATCCCACAAAAAAGATCACCACTCGCGGCGCGGCCTGCTGAAAATGGTCGGCCAGCGCAGGGGTCTTTTGAACTATCTTATGCGGATCGACATTGAGCGCTACCGCGTCCTCATAGGGAAACTGAATCTGAGGCATTAGGCCGGCGGGCTTGCGGGCCGATGGGTCGGCAGGCTGGCGGCTCGGCAGCTTGGCGCGCGCCAGAAGCCATCCGGCCGAAGCGGTGGCGCGGCTTTTTGGCGCGATCCGCCGCGATCCGCCAAGGATCCACCCGACAAGGATTCGCGGGCGCACGCGCACATGGTTCGCGGGGATGCGGGGCGGCGTGGATTGAAACACGTGGAGCCAATTCGCACTCAGCTGGCTCGGCGGTTGTCGCCCGCAAGGGTGGCGTGGATTGAAACGACCCAGTGTTCACGCAGCCGACGACGGGGCGAGTCGCCACCCGCGAGGGTGGCGTGGATTGAAACGCCAGCGCGGGCAACGAGGATTGAAACCGAAAGGGCGACAGGCGGGCGCCCGCGCTCCGCGCGCAGGGCTCGCCCGCATCAGGACAGGCAAATAGGCAAACAGGAGGAAAGAATTAATGGCAATAGGCAAAAAAGCATTCAGCATAGAATTTGCCGGCAGGACGCTGACCGCCGAGGTCGGCGAGTACGCGCAGCTGGCCAACGGCGCCGCGCTCATACGCTACGGCGACACGGTCATAATGTCCGCCGCGACCGCCTCGGAAACGCCGAGGGAGGGCATCGACTTTTTCCCGCTCAGCGTTGACTACGAGGAAAAGCTGTATTCGGTCGGGAAGATACCGGGCGGCTTCATCAAGCGGGAGGGCAGGCCGACGGAGAAGGCCGTCCTGACCGCGAGGAACATTGACAGGCCCATGCGCCCGCTGTTCCCCAAGGATCTGCGCAACGACGTGGCCGTCATCAACACGGTGATGTCCGTGGAGCAGGACAACTCGCCCGAAATCGCGGCCATGATAGGCTCGTCGATAGCCGTCAGCATGTCGGACATCCCGTTCAACGGGCCCATCGGCGGCGTGATACTGGGGCTCGTGGACGGCGAGGTCGTGCTGAACCCCAACGCGGAGCAGCGCGAAAAGAGCCGGATGCACGTCACGCTGGTCGGCACGGCCGACAAAATCATGATGATCGAGGCCGGGGCCGACCAGGTGCCGGACGACGTCATGCTGGACGCGATCATCAAGGGCCACGCGGAGATCAAGAAGATGGTGGGCTTCATCGACGGCATCGTCGCCGAGTTTGGCAAGCCCAAGTTCTCGTACACGTCGAGCGCCGTCCCGGCGGAGCTGATGGAGGACGTGAAGAGCGCCGCCTACGACGGCATGCGCGCGGCCGTGCTCGCGGTCGAGAAGCAGGACAGGGACGTCGCCATCAGGGCGCTGACGGACGGCCTGAAGGAGAGCCTCGCGGAGAAGTACCCGGATTCCGGCGCGCTGATCAAGGAAGCCGTGTACCAGCTGCAAAAGAAGGTCGTCAGGGAATACCTCATGAAAGAGGGCAGGCGCGTGGACGGCAGGGCGCTCGACGAGATACGCCCGCTCAGCGCCGCGGTCGGCCTGCTGCCGCGCGTGCACGGCTCCGCGATGTTCCAGCGGGGGCAGACCCAGGTGCTGACGGCGCTCACGATAGGCCCGATGCGCGAGGTTCAGCGGCTGGACGGCCTGGACAGCGAGGAATCGAAGCGCTACATGCACCACTACAACTTCCCGTCGTACAGCGTTGGCGAGGCGCGCTCCGTCAGGGCGCCTGGCAGGCGCGAGATCGGCCACGGCGCGCTCGCCGAGCGGGCGCTCGCGCCGGTCATTCCCGGCGAGGAGGAGTTTCCGTATGCCATACGGCTCGTGTCCGAGGTGCTGATGTCCAACGGCTCCACGTCGCAGGGCAGCGTGTGCGCGAGCACCCTCGCGCTCATGGACGGCGGCGTGCCGATCAAGGCGCCGGTCGCGGGCATATCGGCGGGGCTGATCGTGGACGACGAAAATCCGGAGAAGTACCTCACGTTCATGGACATACAGGGGATCGAGGACTTTTTCGGCGACATGGACTTCAAGGTGGCCGGCACGAAGGACGGGATCACGGCGATCCAGATGGACATCAAGGTCAACGGCCTGTCTTACGACATCATCCGCGACGCCTTCGAGCTTACGCGCAAGGGCAGGCTGAAGATTATCGACGAGGTGCTGCTGAAGACGCTGCCGGCGCCGCGCGAGCAGATATCCCAGTACGCGCCTAAGATACTGACGATGACCATCGACGTGGACAAGATCAGGGACGTCATCGGCCCCGGCGGCAAGATCATCAACCGCATCATCGCCGAGACGGGCGTGAAGATCGACATAGAGGAAGACGGCAAGGTGTACGTGGCCACGGTGGATCTCGAGGCGGGGCAGAAGGCCATGGGCATCATAGAGGGCATAACGAGCGATCCGAAGCCGGGCCAGGTGTTCGACGGCAAGGTGACGCGGCTCATGACGTTCGGCGCGTTCGTGGAGTACCTGCCGGGCAAGGAGGGCCTCGTCCACATATCGAAGCTCGCGAAGCGGCGCGTCAACAAGGTGGAGGACGTCGTCGCAATCGGGGACGCCATAACCGTGACGGTGCTCGAGATAGACAGGCAGGGCAGGATCAACCTGGGCAAGGTGCTCGACTGACGGCAGCGGGGGCAGTGCGCGGGGAACGGGCCTGTGCGCGCGGCGGGCGGCGGCGCGCTTAATAGACGAACAGACATATAGGCAGATATAGGCAGATATAGACATATAGACGGGCATAGGCAGACAGAATATGGCAGATATAGACAGGCATAACGGACAGGCGGGACGCATAACATGACGTGAAAGGGACTCGCGCTATTATGTACAAAAAATTCACGCTGAGCAACGGCGTCAGGGTGCTGCATGAAAAAATGGACTCCGTCCGCTCGGTCGCCGTCGGCGTCTGGGTGGGCGCCGGCTCGCGCTACGAGCGCAGGGAGAACAACGGCGTGTCGCACTTCATCGAGCACATGCTGTTCAAGGGGACGAGGACGCGGTCGGCCAAGCAGATAGCGGAGGAGATGGACTCCATCGGCGGGCAGATAAACGCTTTCACCGCGAAGGACTGCACCTGCTATTACGCGAAGACGCTGGACACGCACATCGACGTCAGCATCGACATCCTGTCCGACATCTTGCTCAACTCGAAGCTGACAAAGCCGGACATCAACCTCGAGCGCAACGTCATCCTGGAGGAGATCAACATGTACGAGGACTCGCCGGAGGATCTCGTGCATGACGTGCTGACGGAGGCCGCGTGGAAGAACAGCCCGCTGGGGATGCCCATACTGGGCACGGCGGCCACGCTCGCGAAAATCGACAAGACGGCGCTCCGCCAGTACCTCACGGAAAAATACCTGCCGGAGAACGTGGTCATATCGGTGTCCGGCAGCTTTGACGAGGCCGAGTTGCAGAAGAAGCTCGAAAAGAAGTTTTACAGGCTGAAGGCGGCGGCCGGCCAGGAGGCGCCGCTGGCCGACAACCCCAAGTACCACGCGGAGATCAGCGTCCGGCACAAGGACACGGAGCAGGTTCACCTGTGCATGGGGCTCAAGGGCATCGAGCTGGGCAACGACGACAACTACGCGCTCTCGCTCGTGAACTACGTGTTCGGCGGGGGCATGAGCTCCGTGCTGTTCCAGAAGATCCGCGAGGATCTGGGGCTCGTGTACTCCATCTATTCGTACCTGACGGCGCACAGGAACACGGGGCTGTTCACGATATACGCGGGGATGAACCTGGACAACACGGAGCGCGTCATGGGCATGGTCCTCGCGGAGATGCGGGAGCTCAAGAAGAACGGCCTGAGCGAGACGCAGCTCGCCAAGGCGAAGGAGCAGTACAAGGGCAGCTATGTCATGGGGCTCGAAAGCACGAACGGGCGCATGACGGCGAACGGCAAGTCGGAGCTTTTGCTGGGCTATGTCAACACCCCGGACGACGTCATGCGCAAGATCGACGCCGTGACGCTGGAAAAGACGAGCGAGGTCATCGAGCGCGTCTTTGACACGCGCAATCTCTCCATGGCCGCCGTGGGCAAGGTTGACGCCGGCTTTCTGGAGAGCGCCGGGAAGTCGAGCTGCTAGATGCCGGGCGCCGATTTTTTTGCATGGCTCGCCGCCGCGCCTGCATGGCTCGCCGACGCGCTTGACAGGCTCGCTGCCGCGCCTGCCGTTGCGGCTGTTGCTGAGCATGCCGCCGCGCCTGCCGTCGCGACTGCCGCCGGGCACGTCGCGAACGTGCTCATAGGCGCGTGGACGGGCTACATAACGAATTACATCGCGCTGCAGATGATTTTCAAGGACTACGGTTTCGGCAGGCTGCGCTTCGGGGGGCTGATTTCCAGAACGCGCGGCGAGTTCGTCGCGGGGGTCGCGATGCTTGCCGAGGACGAGCTGATCAACCAGGACACGCTGAAGGAGCGACTGCGGGGCGAAAAGTTCAAGCAGGCGCTTGCGGATTGCCTTAACGCCGCCGCCGCCCGGATATTTGAGAAAATGTCCGAGGGCGGCGTTTTGTTTGGCCGGCGGGGGGCGGCGCGGGAGCGGGGGCCGGAACTGGCGAGGGAGCTGGAGGCGGCGCAGGCGCAGAAAGCGGCGCAGGGGACGGAGCCGGAGGAGGCGCGGGAGCAGGAGCGAAAAAGCGCCTTGAACGGCAGGCTCGCGGAGTTTGCGCGCGAGGCGCTGGCGGCATATATCGGCTGCGAGCCGGAAGCGGAGACGGATGCGGCAGATGCGGAGGGTGGCGCCAGCGCGGCGCCAGATGGCTCTGGCATGGCGCATGGTGGAAGCACGGGTGCCGCGCGCGAGGGCGGCGTGGGCGCGGACGTATCTGGAACGGCGCGTGGCGCGTCTGCGGATGAAAGCCGCGCCCGAAGCGGGCATGGCGGCGCCAGCGTCGGCGCGGCGCCTGCGGACGGGCTTGCGGCGGCGCTTGCCGACGCGCTGCTTGAAGCGCTGGGCGCGGACGCGGCGGATCCGGGCGGGCTGCTGCGCCGGGCCTTGCCGGAAGCGGCGCGCGGCATAGTCGCGGACGCGCGCTTTGCGGAGGCGCTCGACGCGTTTGCCGACGCATACGGGCGCACGAGGATAAGGGCGCTGGTGGGCGGCGAGTACTTTGACGGCGTGGCGGGCAACGTCGCCCGAATCGCCCCAGACGTCGTTTCCATGCTCGCGAACGAGCTGTCCGGGCCGGTTGGCGAATTTGCGGGCGAGGCCGCCTATCTGGCGATAGACGTGCGCGTGCTTGATCGGCTGGCCAGGGCCGCCGAGGGAAAAACCGTGTCCGAGCTGTTTGGCGGCATATCGGACGCCAAGCTCGCGGAATACGCCGGCGAAAGGCTGGACGCGGCCCGCGCCAGCATGGATGTTGGCGCGGGGCGGCAGGGCGGCGCTGGCGGTTCGGATGGCGCTGGCTACGCAGGTAGCGTGAGCGGCGCGGACGGCGCCCGCGGCGCAGGTTATGCTGGCGACTGGCACGGCCGATTGCTGGCCGCGATTGAGCAGGATCCCGCTTTTTGCGGCGCGCGCCTCACCGACCTTTTTCAGGCCGACGAGCAAAAGCTGAACGCCGTGCTGTTCGGCGGCTACAACGCGGCCGCGTCCCTGCTGTGCGATTTTGTCAGCGCATACGAGGACGAGATTTCGGAGCTGATGGAAGAATCCCTGCAGCGCGCGCTGCAGCTTTGCGGCGAGGGGCGCGGGCTGACGGGCCTGGCGAGGAAGGCTGTGTTCCGCGACGCGGTCAGGCGCTATCGCGTCACGGAAAAGCTCAAGCGCTATATATCCGGCATGCCCGCCGAGCGGATAAGGGACGGCGACGCCAAAGCGGTTGTGGGCGCCGCCGAGGCGCGCTGCCTGGGCGAGCTTCCGCTTTGGCGCGGCGAGCGCGCGGGCCGGCTCGCAAAGGGCGTTTTGACCGGCCTGATAGCGGGCGCCGCCAAGAAGCTCCCGCAGTCGTTGCTGCGCGCAAGGCCGTCGCGCTGGATAGCGGCCCTGGGCGCCGGGCGAAAGGCGGATCTGTGCCTCGCCGCCCAGCGCATGGTCGCGAAGCCTTTCGCGAACGGCCTGCCGGCAGGGCTTGCCGCCGGCATGAGGCAGGCGAGCGGCCCGTTTGCGCTGCGCCGCTTCGCGGATATCGGCGACAGGCCGTTCAGCTCGCTGTTTTCCGCGTTCGGCGCCTTAAAATCGTGGCTGGCGTCCGAAGCCTCCGGCGCGCGGATCGCCGGCGCCGCCGAAAAAATGTGCGCGGCGGCGCTTGGCAAGGACGCGCAAAAGAGGCGCGAATCGGTCGCCGCGCTGGTCAAGCGGGCGCTGCGCGGCAGTTCGGGCGCGCTCTTTTCGGCGATCGAGCG
>JAISFK010000051.1 GCA_031263625.1 Clostridiales bacterium | reverse complement strand
AGCAGCGCGTCGGCGCATTTGAACTTGTACCCCGGATATATGAAGATGTCCGTCCAGCCCTCGCGCGGCGCGACGCAGCCATCCTCGCCCTCGCCCGCCGCGCTCTCCAGCGCCCGCAGGCTCGTCGTGCCGACGCATATGACGCGCCCGCCTTTTTGCGCACGGCTGATCGCGGCGGCGGCGCTCTCGCCAATGCTGTAATACTCGCTGTGCATGACGTGGTCTTCGATGTTTTCCGTCTTGACGGGCCTGAACGTGCCAGGCCCCACGTGCAGCGTCAGGTACGCCGCCTCCGCTCCGGCGGCGAGCAGCCCGCCGATGTACTCGTCCGTGAAGTGCAACCCGGCAGTCGGCGCCGCGGCTGAGCCGGGAACCTTGGAATACACAGTCTGGTAGCGCGACAGATCCACGCGCTCGTTCTTTATGTACGGCGGCAGCGGGATGCGCCCGGCGGCCTCCAGCCGCCTGTCAAACTCGGCGCCCGCCGCGTCGAAGCGCAACAGCCGGCTGCCCGCCTGCAGCACGTCCTCCACGCTCGCCCGCAGCAGCCCGCCGCCGAACGACATGGCGGCGCCTTTTTTCAGCCGCTTGCCCGGCCTGACCAGCGCCTCCCATACATACGGGTCGTCCGTCCGGCGTATCAGCAGCGCCTCGACGCGGGCCGGGCTGGCGCCAGCGCCATGCGCTTCGGCCGTGCCGGGCGTTCCGCTCGCGCCAAGCGCTCTGTCCGCGCCATGCGCCAAGGCCGCGCATCCCGACCCGCTCGCGCCCGCTGCACCGCACACGCCATATGCTCCATCCGCGCCATGCGCCACGGCCGCGCCCGCCGCCATGCTTGCGCTCCCCGCCGCAGGGCCGGCCTGCGCCACGCCGCGTCCCGCGAGCTTCTCCCCGAGCAGCCTCGCGGGAATGACCTTCGTGTCGTTGAACACGAGGCAGTCGCCACGGCGCACGTATTCCTTCAGATCCTCGAAGTGGCGGTGCGCTATCGCCCCGCTGCGCCGATCGATGACCATGAGCCGCGAGCCCGTGCGCTCGCGCGCCGGCTCCTGGGCTATCAGCCGCTCCGGAAGCTCGTACTGGAAGTCGCTAAGCCTGTATTGCCCCATCGCCCTCTCCCGCCTTTCCCCGCGCGCGCCAGAACGCGCCGCCCGCGCAACCGCCCGCGCACCCCCTGCTCCAAAACGCGCCGCGCCCATCATGCCATGCCCACACGCCATATGCCATTATGCCCTGCCGCGCCGCCTCTGTCAAGTTGACGGCACCCTGCCTTTGGCGTATAATAATCGCAATTCGGGCATTGCAGTGACCGGAATGACAGGTTTTGCGCAAAACTTGAAAGGAACGGATGCGATTATGTTTGGCAAAGGCTCACCAGACGGCACAAAGGGCTACGGCACGACTATTGAGTCGAAGGTCAGCATCGAGGGGAACATCTACACGGAAGCGTCGCTGTTCATAGCCGGGAAGCTAAGCGGGGACATTCGCTCGGACGGCGACGTGTTTGTCGGCTCGGAAGGGATGATCAACGGCAACATTTTCGCAAAAAACGTCTGCGTCGCCGGAACAGTGGAGGGCCGCATCGAAGCGGGCGGCTTTCTGAAACTGCTCGGCACGGGCAAGCTGTACGGGGACATCACCGTTTTTCGCCTGATCACGGACGAGGGCGCCATTTTCGAGGGCAAGTGCTCGATGACCGACCTTCTCGCCATCAAGAGCAATCAGGCCGAAATCAGGAAGCTCAAATCCGACTCGACGATGTTCCGCAAAAAAGACTATATCGAGGATCCCATGTCGCCCTTGCAGATCGAGGACAGCTCCAAGGACGCGCGCAAGGACGAGTTTTAGGATGTAGGGGAGGCGGCTTTAGGCGTTGGGTTCGTGCGGCCCCGCGCGATGCCGCCTGCGCTTGCCGCAACAGCCATAGCGGCCAGCCACGCCGCGCCCGGCTACAGCGGCTGCGCCCCGTTGGCGCCCTGCCCCGCCGCCGTGCCATCGCTTTGGCCGACGCCCTGCCCCGCCGCTGGGCTGTCGCCCTGGCCCTGCTCTTGGCCCTGCTCCTGACTCTGCGGCTGGCCCTGCTCCTGGCCCCGTTTCTGGCTCCGCTGGTCCAGGCGCTTCCTATACAGCCCCGGCGCCATGCCCTCGCACTTCCTGAACACCTTCGAGAAATAGCCCTGCTCCTTGAACCCGACGATGCCGCTTATGTCCAGCAAAGTCAGCGACGTGTCCGACATGAGCCTCTTGCTCTCGTCGATCCTCAGCTTGTTGAGGTAGTTGTTGATCGTCGTGCCCATCTCGCTCTTGAACACCTTGCTCAGATGGGACGCGCTGACATAGACGTGCTGGGCGATCTCTTCCGCGCCGATCTCGCTCTGGAAATGGTTCCGCATGTAGCGGACGGCCTTTTCGACGGCGCCCGGCAGGTCGGCGTTCTGAAAAACGCACTCGGAAAAGCGCGAGAGCAGCTCGTTGAGCCAAGCCACTATGTCGTCCATCGTGTCCAGGCTGTCGATCTCCGCGAGGCAGGCCAGATCCTGCCCAAATATGTAGTCCATGTCCACGTTTTTGTTCTTCATGGCCGCCTGCGACAGCGACACCGTGAACTCGATCATCTTGTTCCGCACGAGCTCCAGGTTCTTGCCGCAGTGGAACAGGATCTGCCCGATTATGCTGTTCAGCAGGGCGCGCGCGGGGTGCTCGTCGCGCCGCGACAGCGCCCTTATGAGCTTTTCCTCCTGCCTGACCTGAAAATCGTCGCCCAGGGACGAGAGCATACCAAAGGACTTGATGTACTCCTGCAGCCTGTCGGTGGACTTGGGATCGATGTCCGTCAGGCTGTCGGCGCTGCCCAGATGCATGGCGTTGATGAAAAGCTGCTCGGACAGGGCCGTCACCGTGCGCACGTTCATGACCGGGACAGGCTGGAGTGCGTCCAGAAGCGCCGCCCTGTCAAAAGCGCCGACGGCGGGGGCCACGTCGAACTCGATATAGTCCTCGTACTCGCTCATGAGAACCGGGCCGCCGATGATCGAGAGGTCGTACTTGCCGCCCCGTATGAGCGGCGACGCGAAGTAGACGAAGCCGCACGGGCAGTAGTACACGAAGCGCCCGCCGAAGCGCTTGGCCTGATAGCTGTTGTATACGGCCGACACGCGGCACAGCTCCTCGTTGTCGCGCAGCTTCGCCACATACGCCAGAGTGGGCGCGCAACGCTCATAAGCGGACGTCATGTAGCACAGGACGCCGCTCGCGTTGATCACTGAAACGCCCACCCCGGTGACGGTGGA
>JAISFK010000470.1 GCA_031263625.1 Clostridiales bacterium | reverse complement strand
ATCGGGCGGGCGCGGCGCGCGATTGAGCCGCGATTGAACTTTCCCCGGAATTGATGTAATATGGATGTATCATATTATACTCGTGTTCGATTGGGAATTCCGACCGCAATTTGCGGTCGGACAGAGGAAACGAGTATTACTGACTCGCGTTAATGGAAAATTCAAATGCTCGTCAGTATAGGAGGGTTCAATGCAAATGACAAAAAAGGGCGGATTCCGCCTGGCGGCGGCCGCGCGGGCGGCGGTTCTGGCGGCGGCGGCTCTGGCCGTTGCCATGCTTGCGGCGCCGGCCGCCGGCGTTCACGCGATTCCTTTCACAATTTACGAAACGTCGGACACGAGCACGATCACAAAGGGCGTCACGCTTGAGGAGATAACGCGCTTCACCTCGGGCGGGTGGCTGTCCGCGGACGTCATAAGGGTGGATCTGACGGACAGCCATCTCAGCGTTGACGCGCTGTACGACAGCGCCTCGATCAAAACGCGCTCGACCGTCCTGGAGCTGGCGCGGGCCGGCGGGGCCGTGGCGGCCATCAACGGCGGCTTTTTTGAAACGGAAACCGCAGGCGTCGGGAACGCCACGGGCGTCGCCATGCGCGCGGGGCTTGTGGACAGCGCGTTCGGCGAAACGAACGCCTTCGGCGACGTCATGGGCTCCATAACGCTCAGCGGCGGCGCCGGCTCGGCGGCCAAGCTCGCGGCGGCGCGAGCGGCGCAGCCGGCGTCCGCGGCGTCCGCGCCGCAGGCTGCGGAAACGGCGGCGGAGCGGCGCGCTAGGCTGAAGCGGGAAGCGGCGCAGGCGGCGCAGACAGCTCAGGCCGGCGGGGCGCAGGCAGGCGGCGCGGGCCAAACGGGCATCATCGAGTCGCTGGAGGCGGGCTCGGCTTCTGCCGCAACGACAGACTCGGCTACGGCCGCGGCCGCGGCTGCGGGCGGCGCGGGCGGGCAGGCCGCCATGAAGGCGCTGATAGACTTCTGCCGGCCGTCCATAAAGCTGCTGGGCGACGGCGGCGCGCAGCTGACGGCCAACGCATACAACAAATCCAGCTTTTACGACTACAGGGACATCGTCATCATGGACGCGAAATGGGCGAGCCATTCCGTGGGCGCCTCGAGCGCCCGCCCGGACATTGTCGAGCTGGTCGTTGACAACGGGGCCGTGACGGAGATCCGCGACGGCCTGCCGCCCGTGGCCATCCCGCTCAACGGATTTGTGGCCGTCACCCGCAAGAAGGAGGACGGCTCGCACCCGTTCGGAGCCGCGTTCAAGCCCGGCGCCCGCGCCTCGTTCCGCGTGACGCTCTCGCCGACGCTGGACGACGCCGTCATGCACGTCGAGGGCGCGTCCATACTGGTCAGGGACGGCAAAATCCCCTCCAGCTTCTCCTACGTGCCAAAGGATCTGGAAAGCAGGAACCCCCGGACGATGATCGGCGTGAGCAGGGACGGGAGCGAGCTCATCATGGCGGTCGTTGACGGGCGCCAGTCGTCCAGCATAGGGCTGGACACGGCCGAGTCCGCCGAGTTCATGCTGAGCATCGGCGCGCACAACGCGCTGAACCTCGACGGCGGCGGCTCCACGACGATGGTGGCCAGAAGCCCCGGCGAATTTGACGTTTCCGCCGTGAACTCGTTCTCGGACGCGTCCATGCGGCGCGTCATCAACGGCATAGGCGTTTTCACGGACGCGCCCCAGGCGTCCATCAGGAGCATAATCGTCGAGGCCGCAGAATACAACGTGTTCGTCGGCACGAACAGGCAGTTTTCGGTCAAGGCGGCCGACCGGTTCGGCAACCCCGTCGAGGTCGATCCTAGCGACGTCGTATGGTCGGTGTCGGGCTTTCGCGGCGCCATCAAGAACGGGCTGCTGAAGCCGAGGACGGCGGGCGACGGGTTTGTTTCGGCGAGGATCGGCAGGGCGACCGCGAAAGTCGCCGTCAAAAGCCTGTCCGGCCCGGCCGAGCTCGCGCTGAGCAAGACGTCGCTGTCGCTTGGCGCCGGCGAGGCATACACGTTCGCGGTCACGGGCAGGGACGGCATGGGATTTTCGGCGCGGATCAACCCGGCCGACATCTCGTGGGCCGCGACGGGCGGCATAGGGACGATAGACAAGGGCGTGTTCATGCGATCCGGCGACGGCGCCGCCGCCGGCTACGTCACGGCGGCTCTGGCCGACGCGCGGGCCTACTGCGCCGTGCAGGCGGCGCCTGCGGATGCGGGCGGCGCGGGCGCGGGCGCGGCGGGAACGGGCGCTTCGAGCGCGGCTGGCGGCGGAGCGGCGCCCGCGCCAGCCGTCGAGCTGCCGGCGGCCACAAGGATAAAGGACGCCGCCGCCGTGCGGGCGGACTACGCGCCGGCCGCCGGCGCGGTTAGGATGGGCGTGCTCGGCGAGGCGGGCAACCCCGCCACGGGCGCGGAGAAAGCGGCAAACGCCGCGTTCCTCAGCCTGGCCGGCGGCAGCGAGCTTGAGCTAGGGGCGCTCGTGGGCTACGGAAACCACGGGGGCGCCGGCGGCGGGGCGCAGGGCGGCGCTGCGGGCGGCGCCCAAGGGAAAACCGTCGCGACAAACAGCGATTTCGCGGCGCGCGAAAGCGTCGGCGGCAACCGGGACGTCAAGCTGCTGCAGCTGAGCACGGTCGGCAACGGCATAAGGGCGGCGGGCATTTACCAGTGGGGGAGCCTGCTCGACGAGCTGGAGAATTTTGACGGCAAGGAGCTGTTCATCGTCATGCAGCAGTCGCCGTCCACGTTCAATGACAAGCTGGAGGCCGCGCTGTTCAAGGAGCGGCTGGCGCACTACGCTAAGACGAAGGGATACGGCGTGTGGGTGTTCTACAGCGGCGAGGCCGACGCCGTGTGGCTGGAGGACGGCGTCCGCTATTTCAGCTGCGCCGGCGCGAGGGCGCCCGGCGTGGACGCGGACACGGGCGCCGGCGCGCGCTATTTGCGCGTGGTCTGCCAGAACGGCGCCGTCACGTACTCATACGAGCCGCTGGTCTGACGCTGGGCGCGTCTGGCGCCGTCACTGCGGGCGCTTGTGCCAGCAGCAGTTCTTGGCTTTGCGCCCGCTGCCGCAAGGGCAGGGGTCGTTGCGCCCCACGCCGCGCCACACGGCGCGCGAGCGGGCGAGCGATTCCGCGCGAAGCCCGGCCATAATCGCTTCGGGCCGCTCGCCGCGCCTTCTCATTTCAACTACGCGCTTCAGCGGCTGCTCCGCGCGCGCGAAAAACATCCGCAGGCCGTCGCACAGGCGGTTGAGCCCCGGCTCGCCGCCCTCGCCGGCGGCAACCCTGTCTTTCGGGCATCCCCCGTTGCACACGGAGAGCCACTCGCAGCCGAGGCAGCGCGAAGGCAGCCCCGCCCGCTTCATCCCGCCGAAGCGCCGCTGCGCCGGCGAGTCGGCAAGCTCGCCGATGGACGCCCCGCCGCCGGCGCAGGCTATGCTGCCGATTCGGTGCGCGGGATCGGCGAAGTGATCGCAGGAGTACACGCCGCCGTCCTGCTCCACCACGAGCGCCCTGCCGCACGACGGCGCCATCCAGCACAGGCTTGCGGCGCCGGCCGCGCCCGACCACACGAGCGACGCCTCGGCGAACAGTTGCACGTCCAGCCTACCGATGTCGTTCAGAAGCCACTCGTCGAAAATGGCGCACAGAAACCGCCCGTATGACTCGCCATCGACGGAGTCGGGCGTCAGCGCCGCATCGAGCGCCCCGCCGAAGGCGCGGCGGACAATGGGTATGAACTGGATCCATCCGGTGCCGAAATCCCTGAGCGCCCGGTAGACGCCAAGCGGATCTTCCGTGGCGGACGACGTCACGGCGCACAGCAGATCGGGCCGGACGCCGTGCGCCATCAGGCGGCGCGCGGATTCAGCCGCCGCCGCGTAGGTGCCGCGGCCGCCGCCGTCCTTCCGATACTCGTCGTGCAGCCATTGCGCGCCGTCCAGGCTCAGCCCCACGTCGAAGCGCTCGTCCGCGAGAAACGCGCACCACTCGTCGTCAAGCAACAGCCCGTTTGTCTGCAAGTTGTTCCAGCACTCCCAGCCGGCCGGGAGCCAGCGCCGCTGGAGCCCGACCGCGCGCCGGTAGAAATCCAGCCCCGCCAGCGTCGGCTCGCCGCCATGCCACGTGAACTGGACGGCCGGCCCAGGGCTCGCCTCTATGTACTGCCGCACATACGCCTCGAGAACCGCGTCCGTCATGCGCGCAAGCCCCCGCGGGCGCTCGTGCGCCAGATAGTAGCAGTAGGAGCACTCCATATTGCAGAGCGAGCCTACGGGCTTCGCCATGACCGTGAACGGCTCAGCGCTCAAGCTTCCAGCCGCTCCCCCAGAAAGCTGAACACCTTCTCCCACGAGTCCATGGCCTGCCGATGCCGGTAGTTCTCGCCGCTGTAATACCAAAAGCCGTGCCCCGCGCCGTCGTATCGGTGGAAGGCATAGTCCTTGCCGTATTTCTTCAGCTCCGCCTCGTGCAGATCGACCTGCTCCGCCGTCGGTGAGTGGTCGTCGTTCCCGAATATGCCCAGCAGCGGGCATCCAAGCTGGGGCGTGAGGTCGATTGGGGCGACGGGGCGGGCTGGCGTCAGCTCCTCCTTGGGCGCGACCACGCCGCCGCCCCAGCAGTCCACGGCGGCGCTCAGCCCGCTGACCTTGCACGCCGCGAGAAATGCGTGCCGGCCGCCGGAGCACATGCCGATGACGCCCACCTTGCCGTTGGAATACGGCTGCGACGCGAGGTAGCTCAGAGCGCCCTCGCAGTCGCCCATCACGCAGTCGTCCGGCACGCCTCCGGCGGCGCGGGCCCTGGCCGCGACCTCGCACGGCGTCCCGCTCCCGAAGCGGCAGAAAATATCCGGGCACAGCGCGAGATACCCGTGCTGCGTGAACCTCCGGGCGGTTTCGCGGCAGAACTCGTCCCATCCAGGCATATGCGGGATGAGTATTATCCCCTTGTGCGGCCCCCCGCCCAGCGGCCGCGAAAAATAGGCGCGCACGCGGTCCCCGCCGTGCCCCTCCACAGTGACTGTCTCGGCCAGCATCCCCTCATATTCGCCGGTCTGTATGTCGTTCCACATGGCATAATCCTCCGTTCCGCGACTGTGTTCGATTGAACCGCGCAATCCGTCCATGCAACGGCCTGCGCGGGCCATGCCGCACCTGGCATGAATTGTGTTGCACTACGCAGGTGTTGCGCTACGCGGGTGTTGCGCTACGCTGGCGCCGCCTGCGCGCCGTCGGGCCCGTATATCCCCTCGCGCGTCCAAATATCGTGCATGCGCTCGTACCTGTCGAGCCGCAGGCCCGTGTAGACGCAGTTGGACGTCGAGAATATGTAGCCGTAGCCGGGCATGCCGTCGCGCAGCGCCCGCCGCACGTCGCTGTCGATGTCCTCGTCCGAGCCGGTCTGCAGCAG
>JAISFK010000488.1 GCA_031263625.1 Clostridiales bacterium | reverse complement strand
TTCTGTGCAGATTGCCCGAATCCATGCATTGACGCATTTTGGCGCTCCTTTTTGCGCGGCCGCCGCGCACATGTGAGGTAAACAGCATACCACTATTGGGGCGGGTGCGTCAAGAAATTCGGGAATCTGAAAAGCTAAAAATTTGGGAAATTTGGAAATTTACAGGAAATTCATAATATGCAAAAGCCGCAAAATCGCGCAAATCGCGGGAAATCGTATAAAACGGCAAATGGCAATATTTGGGAATATTTTTGAAATGCGCTTGAAAGGCGCGGCGCTTAGTGGTATACTTATCCCAATTTAGATTCTGCCCAAAAATTTTGGGCGGGCTGCGGAAAAAGGAATGATCCCATGAACGAGGGTCCGGCCATGGGTAGCGGCGGCAATGCCGGCGCCGCGCCCATCATGCAGGCCGCGCGCGTGTCCAAGTCGTATCGCGGCGTGGCGGCTTTGAGCGACGTCAGCATAAATATTTACTGCGGCGAGATTTACGGCATAGCCGGGCTGAACGGGGCGGGAAAGTCCACGCTCCTGTCCGTGCTGGCCGGGGCGGCGAAGCCCGACAGCGGCAAAGTGCTGCACCGGGGCGCCGACATCCGCTCGTCGCGCCGCGCCCTGCGCGTGGGCTACGTGCCGCAGGAGATCGCGCTGTTCCCGGACTTGACCGTGCGCGACAATCTGAAATTCTGGGCGGCGGCGGCGTCGGCGCGCCCGTCAAAGGGCCAGATCGCCGAGGCGGCCGAAGCATCCGGGCTGTCGGGCGCTTTAGGGCGCAGGGTGTCGGCGCTGTCCGGCGGCATGAAGCGGCGGGCGAACATAGCCTCGGCGCTCGTGGCGCGGCCGGACGTGCTGATCATGGACGAGCCGACGGCGGGGCTGGACGCGAAGAACCGGCGGGACATCATCGGCTTCATCATGCGGCTCGCCGGCGCGCCGAGGGCCGAGGGCGGCGGCGCCATGACCGTCGTATACACGAGCCACCAGGCGGGGGAGCTGGAATACGTTTCCGACAGGATCCTGCTGCTCCACCGGGGCAGGGCAATTTTCGAGGGCGCTCCGGGGGACGCGGCCAGAAACCTCGCGGGCTCGCTCGGCTGGGGCGGCGCGGCAGGCGCTGGCGGCGCGGCCGGCCCCGGCGAAACGGGAGGCGCGACTGGAGCGGGAGGCGCGGCGGAAGCGGCCATGGCGGCAGGCCAGGGCTGTGCGCCTAGCCAGGGCTGCGCGCCAGGCCAAGGAAGCGCGGCCGGCCCCGGCGAAACGGGCTGGGCGAAAAGCATAGACGACGTGCTGTACATCCTCGGCGGCATGGAGGAAGGCGAACAGGGGGCAATCGCCAAAAAATAGGCGAAAAGCAATAGAAGAATAAAAGAATAAAAGAATGAAAGCAAGGAAAGAAGGAAAGAAGCTACACAATGAAGTCAAACAGCAAGAATGAAAGGCGGGCGCCAGCAAAATCCAGGCGTTTTCTGGCGATGTTCATATGCGCGGCGGTCATCGCCATAGCCGCCGCGGCGACGGCTCTGTACCTGTCGAAGCCGGAGCCTGCCAGCGCGGAGGAGGCCTTCTTCGGCGCGGTCAACGCGAGCGGGCCGTACCAGGCGCCGCCCGGCGCGCAGGGGCTTGGCGGCTTTTACGAAAACTGGCGGCTGGGCCGGATAGCGGACGGGTTCGCCTCATCGAGCAGCGACGCGGCCGTCGAGCTGCGGGCGAGCGCCGCCCCGTCGCTCTATCCCGCGCAGCTTTCCGCGATCGTCGGATCCCTGCTGCAGGATCTGTCCCTTACCGTCAGCTACAAAAACGACCGCGAAACCCAAAAAAGCCTGTCGTCCCTTGCCGTGAACGTGTCCGGCAAAAAGCTGGGGGCGATAGACGTGCTGTACGACGGCGCCGGGAGAATAGGCGTCAGCTCGCCCGAGATCCGCCCCGCCCCCATCATTGTCAGCACGGACGACCTGCCGGGCGTGCTTGCCGCCGCGACGGGGCTGGAGGCGCCTGCGGGCGGGCTGCCGCAGCGGGGCGGGCCGGAAATGGGAAGCCTTCTGGCGCGGCTGCAGGCCCTGCCGGGCGAGCTCGCGCTGTCCAGGGAGGAATACGATTCGGTCATGGGGCCGTATTTCGCGATGGCCGAGGAAATGCTCGGGGGCGACAGCTTTGCCGTGTCGGAGGGGGCGACCGTTGACGGGGCGGTCGGCGAAAGCTACGCCATGGCGTCCGCGGCCATATCGGGCGCGGACATGAAAGCCCTTGCGCTCGCCGCGCTCGATCGGGCGCAGGGGGACGAGGCGCTGCTTGGGCTGATTCAGGATAAATACGCCGCCGCATACGAATTTATGGCGTCCGCCGCCGGCGCGGTTCCGTTCGCCGCAGTCCCGGACGCCGGAGCGCTGCTCCCGTCGCCCGAATCGGCGCGCGGGCTGGCGAAGGCCGCGCTGCTGAACGCGCGGGCGGCCGTGGAGGCCTACGCCCCCGCCGCCGGCGCTGTGTTCTGCGCCGACATATATCTGGACGGGGACGACAGGATCAGGTG
>JAISFK010000486.1 GCA_031263625.1 Clostridiales bacterium | reverse complement strand
AAATAAAGGGAGTGGACGTCGGCGAGGGCGGCGTGATTTGCCTGGCCAACGAATTGCTGCCTTTAAAAGATAAGAACTATATTATTCCGCTTTATATGATTTGAGAATCGGCTGAATTCCCCGTCATTGACGATGAGCGTGGAGTCGATCTTGCGCAAAATGGCACAGCGGCGCGGCCGATGGTCGCCAGCCCACGCCGTAATCGGTGCCGTCGGCCGCCAGCTCGCGCCGGGCGGCGCCGCCAGCCAAGCCGATCGTCAGTCCACGCCATAGGCCCGCCGTTGTCACTCGGCGTGATGAGCATTATCATACTGCCACCCAGGTCTGCTAAATATGTTGGGACGAACGCGCACAGCTCGTCGCAGCGGAGCAGCTTTGGCGCGTGCCGCTCAACAAGAGCTTCGCAGCCGGTTTTTACGAACAGGGCGTACCAATGCTGCATTTTTATACCTCCGAGAATGATTGAGTGGCCGTGCCGGGTTCTGCCGACGCGGGCATGCTGAGCCTTACTGTCGTGCCGGAAGCACCCGCCGCGCACCGGACGGACACGCCGTATGCGCTGCCGAAGAACAGCTTGAGCCGGCTGTTGATGTTGGCCAGCCCGATCCCGCGCCCGTCGGGCGGCGGCTCTGGCGGCTCTTGCAGGGCGGCGCCATCGCTTAAGGTTGCGCCACAGCCGCCGCCGTTGCCAGCGGCTGTGCCAGAACCGGCGCTCCTGCCGCCGCTTGCGCCCTCGCCGTTGCTATCGCCGCCGCTGTTGCGCCCGCCTTTGCTACCGCCACCGTCCTCGCCGGCGAAGCGGGCGTTCAGCTGCGCCATCAGATCTTCGCCCATGCCCGCGCCGTCGTCCGTGATCTCCAGGATGGCCAGCTCCCCCTCGGCGAAGCCGTCTATGGCGATCAGCCCGCCGTCCTCCGCGTCGGAGAGCCCGTGATGCACGGCGTTCTCGATGATCGGCTGCAGCACGAGCTTTGCCGCCCGCACGGGGAGGATCTGCGGATCCACGCGAAACTCGAACCGTATTTTCCCGCCGAAGCGCACGGATATGATCTCCGCGTAGCTCCTGGCGCTGTCCAGCTCCGCCGCGACGGTGCTCATCGCGCCGCCGCCGATGGCATATCTGAATATGCCCGCCATGGCCTCGGTGATCGCGGCGATCGGCGGCACGTTCTCGGCGAGCGCGATCCCCCGGACGCAGTCCAGCGTGTTGTACAGGAAGTGGGGGTTGATCTGCGCCTGCAGCGAGCGCAGCTCCGCCTCCTTGAGCCGCAGCTCGGACTCGTACATCTTGTTCTGCATGTTGAAAATGTTTGCGGTCATCTCCTGCAGCTTGTCCAGCATGCCGTTGATGGCCGCCGTGATCGTGCCGATCTCGTTCCGCGCGCGGACGGGGATGCGCCGCGACATGTTCGTCGCGCCTATCGCGCTCAGATCCGCGAGCAGCTTTTCCAGCGGCCTGCTCATGTTGCCGCTGAAGAAGAAGCCTGTCGCGAGGCAGAACGCGAGCGAGATCAGGGCCATTGCGACCGCGATCTGCTGGACGGCGTTCAGCTGGGCGTTTATCTCGCGCACGGGCGTGATGCCGACAGTTCGCCAGCCGAGCGCGCTGTTGTGGCGGATGTAGGCGAGGTATTCCACCCCTTCAATGCGGAAGCGCCTGCCGTCGCCCTCGCTCATGGAGGCCGCCAGGCCTGCCAGCTGGCCAGCGCCAATCTGCGGATCCGCGCCCTTGTTCGTCTGTATGACGTCGCCGTAGGCATCGAGCAGGTAGAAATGCGCGTTTTCCGTCTTGTTCGGGTCGTCGATCATGACGTTGATCTTGGACAGCTCGAGCACGATGACGCACACTGCCCTCGCGTTGTCGCCGCGCGCGCTGCCCGGCGAGCGGATCGGGTGGATGAAACATATGAACGGCCTGCTGTTTGGCGCGGCGCCCGACATAATTGGCGTGACGGCGTCGCCGCCGAGCGACAGCAGCCCGCCATAGCGCCTATCTAGCTCCGCGTGCAGCCACGGAACGCTGACGACCGTTATGGAGGCCGTGCTGGCTAGGCCGTTCTCATCCGCGATCATGATGCCGCTCGCATATGGGTTGTAGCTGGTCACTATGCCTATGATGTCGTAGATGGCGTCGCGCGCGAGCTTTTTTTCAACGGACGTAGTTCTGGATATATAGTTCTGCATGGTCACCGTGTTCTCGATCCCGGCGCTCGTCGAGCGCATGAGCGTCGCCATCTGCTCCAGCCTGCTGTGCGCCTCGTCCGTCATGATCTGCTCGTAGCTGCTCTCCCGCTCGTGCGTGATGCGCGTGAACTGCGCGTAGTAAAACACCTCCACAATCATGACGAAAACTGTCATGATCCCGATGAGCATCAGGAGCTGTGCCCTGTAGCCAAAATTGCGCAGAATGTCCATTTTCGCGTCCAATCCGCCGCGCGGCGCGCGGCCCCGCCCAGGCTCAGCGATTTTGCCCCCGCCTGAATTTTGAGGGGGTGGCGCCGGTCAGTTTCTTGAATACGCGGTTGAAATAGAAATAGTCGTTATATCCCACCGCCTGCGCGATATCGCTGATCTTTCCGTCCGTCTCCAAGAGCATGGACTTGCTCTTTTCTATGCGCAGGCTGTTGACGTACTCCGAGAACGTCGCGCCCAAGTGCTTTTTGAACAGGGAGCAGCAGTAGTTCGCGTTCAGGTAGAACATGCGGGCGAGATCGCGCAGGATGATTTCGTCCGTGTAATGCGCGTCGATGTACGCGATGAGCTTGTTCATCTGCGCGTTGTCCGTCCGCTGGGCGCCGCCCGCCGGCGCGGCGGCCATTGCCGCTTTCGGGCGCGACTCGATCAGCCATGTGAGCTGGCTCTCCATATACCGGCAGAATGAGGCGAGCGTCTTGAACTGCGTGACTATCTGCTCAAAATCGGTGAAATCGAACGAGGCGTCCGCCATGCTCTCGGGATATTCCAGGTGCGCGTGGGACACGATCTGGTTCCAGGCGTACTCGACGTCCTGAATGGTCAGCTCGCGCTCGGCGCACAGCTTGGGCAGCCCGGCAATCACCATCTTCAGCGCATCGCGATCCATGCCGGCCAAGCAGGCTTTAATCTGGTCGAAAAAATGGTTCATCTCAACGGAGTTTCGCCGCTTGTACGAAAATATGCCACCCCTGCCTTCAATAAAAGAGGACGCGCGGGCTATTCTGGCCTCGTGCGACAGAGCGTTGACGTCGATGACGTCCGCAAAGGCGCGCGAGGCTGACATTCCAATGGAATACCCCCCCCCCCGCCAAGCGAGGGTGCGGCCACGCGGCCTTCCGCCCGCATCGCGGCCGGCAGATCCAAATCCGTATTTACAAAATAGAGAAAAACGCCGCTCCCCGCGCGGAAGCGGGCAAACCGCGTGGACGGAAGCCCCGAAAGGGCGCCGGCGGCCTCCGCGCCCCCGAACAGCCCGTACAGAAGCCTGCGCCTTTCGGGCGAGCGCCGGTTGAGCGCCGCGATCGCGCTCGCGCCCGTAAATTCGGGGTAGTCGTCAAAATAGTAGATCCGCTCCTCCCGCTCACCGTCCAGCTTTGCCTTCACGCGCTCCAGAAGCCCCATCAGCGTCTGCTGCTTGACGGGCTTCAGGCAGTAGTCGAACACGCCTTCCTGCAGCGCCTCCTGGGCGTATTGGAATTCGGCGTAGCCGCTGACGACGATGCACACGATGCCGCGCTCCCTCGCGCGTATGCGCCGGATGAGCTCAATGCCGGACAGCTTGGGCATGCGGATGTCCGCGATCAGCACGTGAAATGCGATGGAGTTCAGATACTCGGCGGCCTTTGTCGATTTTGTCCCCGCGTAGACGATCTCAAAGCCCAGCCGGTTCCAGTCCGCCAGCTGCTCAAGCCCTTTCAAGTTCCACGGTTCGTCGTCAACCAACGCCACTTTATACATTTTGTTATGTGTCCCTCTGGAAAAATGATAAACCGCTCCCGGGGAATATGCAAGCAAAATATGGCGCACATATGGCGCACAATCTCCGAGCCTGCCGGAAAAAGGCCGCCAGGCCCCCGCGCCGCTTTGTTGTGAGCGCGGGGGCCTGGCGGGGCGAGCCGTTTTCTCAGGCATGTGCCTGTGCGTTGTTTTTCGCGCTGGCGGCGCTGGCGGCGCGACCCGTGCGCTCGCGCGCCGCCGCTATCGCCTTTTCGCCCGCTATTTCTTCAGCGCGGCGTTGATTTCGTCTATGGCCGGCTGCACGACCGGGCGCTTCGACTCGACCCACCTGTTCCAGTCGCCCTCCGCGTCATTGGAGATCAGCAGCCCCGCGACCTCCTGATAGATATCGGCCTCCAGCGTGCCCACCGAGCCGAATGCTTCGCCCGTGAAGAACGCCAGATCCACGTCGACGGGGATCTGGCGCACCTTGCTGTCGTCGAGCACGATGTCCACGAGCTCGCCGTACAGCTTGCGCACGTGCTCGGGCATGTTCGGCTTGATGAGATCCGCGTTGTCCGCGCTCGCGGCGAGGCGCGCCCAGGGCCAAGCGTTCAGCATGGGCGCTTTGTATGTCCCGTCTTCATTTTGAGCCCAATCGGCCACCGGCTCGCCGCTTGCGTCATAGTGCCAGTCCACGCCGGGGATGCCCAGCGCGATATAGTAGTAGCCCTCGTCGGAGACGAGATAGTCGAGCACTGTCTTCCAGCGCTCTGCGGCCTCGTCCGACAGGTTGGCGTTCATCGCCTCCTGCGACCAGTGGTCGTTGGTTTCGTATGACAGAATCTTGCCGTCGGGGCCTTCGAAATACGCGAAATCTATGAGCTCTTCCGGGTTTGACTCCGGGTTAGTCTCCTTGAATCTCTTGAATACGTCCCTCATGCCGCCCGGGGACGTGCTGGGGCTGGATACGGCGAAAAGCCTGCCGCCGTCGAAATTGTTTTCAGTGTCCTCGGCCTTGACCATGACCTGGTCGCTCCAGATGAGCCCGTCGTCATACATCTGCTTTATCAGTTTGATTGCGTCGAGGCTCTCCGGAAGCAGCGGCCCCCATGTGTAGCCGCCCGCGCCGTCGGGGCCGTATTGCAGTATATATGGCGAGATGGAGCCGGGGCCCCAGTATTTCGGCAGCGACCAGTCTATGCCTATCAGGCCGATGGTCTGGCCGTTGCCGGCGGGATCCTGCTCGACAACGGTTTTGACGAGCGTATACCACTCGTCCCACGTGTAGATGTGGTCAGCCTGATACAGCCCGGCCGCCTGCGCCCAGTCCTTGCGGTAGTACGGCGCGGTCATCATGCGGAACTTGTTCGCGGACGAGTCCAGGAAGGCCGGCCAAGCGTACAGCTCGCCATTGACGATAAACTGCCTGCCCGTGCTCGCGATGTCCATCTTGGCCTTGAGGTTCGGGTACTGCTCGTAGTTCGTGTACGGCTTTAACAGACCGTCATTCACGCTCTGCACGAACTCGGAATAGCGCACGGCCGCCACGTCGAACATTATCAGGTCGGGCGCGTCGTTGCTGGCGAGCCACAGCCTCGTCTGGTCGATGTAGTTGTCCCACGTGAGCGGGTAGAACTCGAACTCGATGTTGAACTTGTCGTACAGCCACTGGAGATGGGGCTCAATGTTGCCGTCCGCGTCGAGGCCGGCTTTCTCGGCGTCGATAACGCTCATCGTGAATTTGATGTGCTCGGCAAATTCGCCGGCCGGCTCCGTTGCGGCGTCGGTCGCCGCAGGCGCCGCCGTCGTCGCGGCGTCGGCCGACGCGGTTGTTTCATCCGCAGCCGCATCCCCTGCGGGGGCCGCCGTTGTCTCGTCGGCCGCGCTCGTCGCGGGCGGCGCGGCTGTCGTGGTGGCTGCCGCCTGATTGCCCCCGCCGCCGCACGCGGCAATGCCGAGCAGGAGCGCCGCCGACAGGCACATGGCCATCAGCCTCGCCGCGGAGCAGATGCCGCCCAGCCGGCCCATGCCGGCGCCTGCGGCTGTTTTCCCTTGCTTCTTCATAACTAATCCTCCCTGAAAATTTGTTTTTTTTGCCTTTATTGCCAACGCCCCACAGGCAAATCATGCGTCCCACAAATCGTGCTTGGCGCGAAACGCCATGCTTTGCAAATAGAGCGCGGTATGCGAATGTTTTAGTCGCGGGCCGGCATTAGCCTTTCACGCCGCCCAGCGTGATGCCCTTGACAAAATACTTCTGCAAAAACGGGTATACGCAGACTATCGGCGCCATCGTGACGATGATGGCCGCCATCTGTATCCCCTTGCTGAACACGAGCTCGCGTTGCGAAATCGGGATATTGGCCGTGACCGCCCGCGTCTCCGCGAGCATGTTCCGCAAAAACAGCATCATCGGGTAATTGTCCGTCGAGCGCTCGAACAGCATGCCGTACCACCACTCGTTCCAGCGGGCGACCGCGCAGTACAGCGTTATGGTCGCGAGCATGGGCTTGCACATGGGGAGCACGATGCGGAACAGCGTCTTCAGCTCGCCGGCCCCGTCGATGCGCGCAGACTCGGCGATCTCCTCGGGCAGAGTCTCGTAGTAGCTCTGCATGATGAGCAAGTCCATGATGCTGATGCCCGTGGGGAGTATCATCGCCCAGATGGTGTTGCCCAGATGGATGGTGCTGTTGATGAACAGGTAGTACGGGAACAGGCCGCCGCCGAAGAACATCGTGAACAGAATCATGAGCCTGAAGAACTTGCGCCCCGGTATGGGCTTCGTCAGGGCGTATGCCGTGAGCGCCGTGAGCAGCACGTTGTACGTCGTGCCGACAACAAGGATGAAAGACGTGTTGCGCAGGCCCGTGGCCAGGCTTGGCCATTTGAACACGAACCTGTACGCATCCAAAGTCGGCTCGATGGGGTAAACCAGCAACGGCGTCCGAATATACACCCGCTGCGGCGCGAACGATATGAGCACGGCGTTGTAAAACGGGAACAGGATGATCAGCGCCCATGCCGACAGGAACACCACCATGGCGATCATCGGGATGTCCGCCCCTTTGCGCCCGACGGCGCCGCGCCGAAACGCCCTTGACGGCTTCGGCCCTGCCGCCTGCGTGTATCCATTCGTTGCAGCCATATGCGCTCCTTCCGTTACATGCGTGCATGCGCTCGCTTGCCGCCATCGCAATCGCAATCGCGCCGCGCAATCGACATCGCAATCAGTAGAAAATCGACTTGCCCGTGCCGTTGATTCGCTTTGTGATCTGGTTGGCGCTCATCAGCAGCACAAAATTGATCACGCCCTTGAACAGGCCGACGGCCGTCATGAAGCTGTACCCAAGGCCGGTCTTGCTCAGCAGGCGGTAAATGTATGTGTCCAGCACGTCGCCCGTCGAAAACGTCGCGGGGTTGTACAGGTTGAATATCTGGTCAAAATTGGAGTTCATCGAGTTGCCGATCGCGAGCGTCAGCAGAATGACGATCATCATCGAAAGCCCAGGCAGCGTGATGTACATGGCTTTCTGCCAGCGGCTGGCGCCGTCGATGGTGGCGCTCTCGTACTGGCTGACGTCAATGCTGGCGATGGTCGCGAGGTACATGATGGTGCTCCAGCCGGATTCCTTCCATATATCCGTCACGACGAGCAGCCACCGGAAAGCGCCGGCGTTCATGAGAAAGTTGGCGGGCTTGCCGCCCATGAGCGTGAGAAAGTTGTTGACCACCCCGTCGCTGCCCAGCAGGTTCGCGACAATGCCCGCGAGTATTATCCACGAGAGAAAATGGGGGAACGTGTACACTGTTTGGATTACGCGCGAGAACCGCTTGTTCGCCAGCTCGTTTATGACGATGGCGAGTACGATGGGCACCGGAAAGCCGATCACGGTTTTCATGAACGATATGATGAGCGTGTTGCCGAATGCGGCCGTAAATTCGGGGTTTATGAAAATGAGCCTGAAATTTTCGTAGAACGGGCTGATCCACGGGCTGCCCCAGATGCCGAGCTTCATGTTGAAACTCTTGAACGCCATGATGATGCCGTACATGGGGCCGTAGGAGAATACCGCGAAAAACACGAGGCCGGGGAGCAAAATAAGGTACAGCCCCCTGTAGCGCGAAACCCGCTTCATGGTGCTGATGAATTTGCCATGGCCGCCGCCCCCCGCCGGGCGCGCGATCTCCATTTTTGCCGCGCCGTCGCTCATGTGGCATCACATCCCGTCTTCATTCTGCGTCTATCTGCGTCTATAGCAATATAGCCATATAAACCATATAACAATATGCCGCTGCGGAAAATATACACAGTTCAGATCATTTTGCACTAAACTCACACTTTTGCACAGCGCGGCACGGCACGGCGCGGCACCATTGCCGCAGCCGCCTCGCGGTTGCCGCGGGGCGCGACGCCATTGCCGCAGCCGCCTCGCGGCCGTCTTGCGGCCGCCTCGCGGCCGTCTTGCGGCCGCCTCGCGGCGGTTCGCTCAGTTTGACATAAAGCGGCCGATGTAATACAATTTGCTTATTGCAAATCCAAGCATCGGCCGATTCATGCGCCGCAAATCGTGCGCCGCCAATGGAGCGGGGGCGCAGAGGGGCGATGTGCCGCCAATGAAGCGGGGACGCAGAGGGGCGCCTCTGAGGCGTTGTGGCTTTGCGACGCTATGGTTTTGAGGCGTTGCGGTATTTTGCGCAAAACAGGCAGGCGATAAAACAAATGAGAAAAACGAGAGCCAATCCGATTTTGAAAGTGCTGTTCTTTTTGCTGCTGGC
>JAISFK010000468.1 GCA_031263625.1 Clostridiales bacterium | reverse complement strand
GTCAAACTCATGCGGGAACCTCCTGTTTTTTCTCGAAATTGTCCGGCGCTCGCCGCAGCGGCCCGTTTGGCCCAGGCCCTCGCTCCCGCCCAGGCTTTGGCATTGGCCTCAGCTCAGGCTTTCGCCCCAGCTTCGGCTTCGGCCCCGGCCCTAGCTTCGGCCTCGGCCCCGGCTTCCAGCGCGGCGGCCGCGCCGTCAAGCGCCTCGGCGGCTGCGGGCGGGATCTCGGCGGGCGCCCAGCCCAGCGGCCGGCGAAAACAGCGCGGGAAGCCGCGCCTGGCCATTATCGCCTCAAACACCGGCAATATGCCGTAGCGCCAGCCCTCGGCCAGGAACGCCGCGAACTTGTCGAACCATGCCCGCGCCTCCGACCACCGCCCCGCCCTGGCCAGCGAATAGACGCGCAGATACAGCGCCGGAAAGATCTGCGCCCAAGTGCCGATGCTGCCATCCGCGCCGCAGGACAGCCCGTGCAAAAGCATCTCGTCATAGCCGGAAAACACGCTGCGCTCTGGATATGCCGCCTTGATCTGCCGGATCAGGAACACGTTCCAGTCGCTGACCTTGATCCCCTCGACGCCCGGAATCTCAAGCAGCGCGGCGATATCCCGAAAGTCGCCCGCCATGCCGGTCGCGGCGGGTATGTAGTAGACGATTGTGGGCAGGCCCGCGCCGGCCAGGGCGCGGTAGTATTCGTCCGCGCCGCCCCACGTGCCGCGCGGGGGGATGGCCGCAACCGCATTTGCCCCCGCCGCGCCGGCGTGCTCGGCCAGGGCGACCGCCGTGCGCAGGTTGGCCTGGCCCACGTGGACGATGGCGGCCCTGCCCGCGCGCCTGAGCTTTGGCAGCAGAAGCTCGCTCGCCCGCCTGCGCTCCTCCGGGAGCATGTTGGCGCCATCGCCCGTACCGCCGCAGATGTACATGCCGTGTACGCCCTTTTTCAGCAGGCCGTCGGCCAAAGCCCCGAGCAGATCCTCGTCAAGCGCCTCGTCCTCGCCGCACGGCGTCGCGATGGGCACCACAATGCCGCCAAACCGCCCACACTCGCGGCCGGCCACCCGCCCAGCCTCGCCCAGCCAGCCCGCTGGCTGCCCGTCCGGCTTCCCGTCCACATGCCCGCCTAATTGCCCGCATGAGCATGCGCCTGCATGCCCGCCCTCGCGGCCGTCCAGCTTTTCGCCCGTCTGGCCTCCCGATTGCCCGCCCTCGCGCTCGCGCGTCCGCCCGCTCATGCGCCGGCCCCGCTTGCCGCGCCCGCGCCGTCTGCCGCGCCGGCCCTGAGCTCGGCTGCTGCCGAGCGAAGGCCGCCGGTCATAATGGACATGCTCTCGCCGTCTATGCCGCACCACCACGGCAGCGAGAAGCTGTCGTCCCACCACTTGTCCAGCACGGGGCAGTCGTGCCCGCCCATGCCCATCTTCTGGAACAGCGGGTAGCGGTACAGCGGGTAATACTGGGTGATGCAGCGCACGCCGTATTTGCGGGTCACGAGGTCGAGCAGGTCGTTCCGGCGCTTGCCGATCGCGGAGCCGTCATAGTGCAGGACGTACTGGTGGACCACGTAGCGGCCGCCGGGGACGACCTCCGGGAAGGCCAGCTCCCCGACGTCGGCCAGCGCGGCGCGTATGCGGCGATCCTGGTCTATGAGGATCTCGTTGTTGGCGACCACGCTCTTGAGCTGCTCGGAACCCAGGGCGCACTGGGCCTCGCCAATGCAGAAGTTCTGCGGCCACTGGCCGTCCATGAAGGACTCCACGTTGCTCATGGCGGGCACCCAGTAGCGCTCGCGCTCGCCCTCGAAGGCGCACAGGCCGTTGTGGCGGATGCCGGGCGCCAGCTTGGCGGTTTCGTCGTCCCGCACGACGATCATGCCGCCCTCGCCGAGCGTGGTCATGGTTTTGGCCGCGTGGAACGAGAAACAGCCGAAATCCCCGAACGTGCCGACGTGGCGGCCGTCCACGCGGCAGTCCATCGCCTGGGCGCAGTCTTCCACGACCTTGATGCCGCGCTTTTCGGCGATGGCCATGATCCGGCGCATGTCGCAGGGCAGGCCGAGCAGGTGCACGGCCAGGATGGCCTTGGTGTTGGGCGTGATCTTCCGCTCGATGTCGTCCGGGTCTATCGTCCAGGTCTTGGGGTGGATGTCCGCCCACACGATTTTGGCCCCAAGATCCCCGAATGGCACGACCGAGGCCATGTAGGTGTAGCCGGGGGCGATGATCTCGTCGCCTGGCCTGATCCGGCAGAATATGGCCGCCAGCTTGAGGGCGTTCGTGCAGTTGTTGACGGCGAAGGCGTGCTTCGCGCCGACAAAGGCGGCGAAATCGGCCTCGAATTTTTCCAGGCGGGCGCCCTGGGTCTGCCCCTCCGCATGGCGCATGACATCCGTCACCGCCTGGATCTCGGCCTCGGTGTACGGGTGCTGCATCATTGGGAAAATCACGCGGTATCCGTCCACGCGCCCGCGCCCGGACGGATCGCTCAGCTTGTTCGTTTTCTCCGGCATGTTTTGATGCTCCTATCTCTCGTTTTATATGTGCCTGTTTGTTATATGTACCTGCTGCTATATGTGCCTGCTATATTGCCTTAAGCGGTAGCCGCGACAGCGGCGTCCAGCTGCCCCGCGTTTTTCGCGCCCACGACGGCGCTGGCCACCGCCGGCCGGCCCAGCGCCCAGCGCAACGCGTACCCGGCCAGATCCAGGCCCATGCGGGCCGCGTCGGCCTCCAGCGCCTCAAGCCTGTCGAACGCGGCGCCGTCCGGGGCGGCGAGCCAAGCGGGCATCTCGTCGCGCCGGCTCCCCTTTGGCGGCGGCGCGCCCCGGCGGTACTTGCCGGTCAGCAGCCCGCCCTCGTACACCTGGTACGGCATCACGGATATCCCCTCGGCCGCGCACAGCGGGATCAGCTCGTCCAGCGCCCCCGTTTTCAGCAGGCTCAGCGGCGGCTGGCACGCGGCTGGCGGCGGGACGCCCAGCGCGCGGGCGGCGTCAAGCAGGGCGCGGAGCTGCAACGCGCTGTAGTTGCTCACGCCGTAGCAGCGGATCGCCCCGTCGCGCAGGCACCGCGCCAGCTCCAGCAAAGTATCATCCAGCAGCTCGGGCGCGTCCGGGCGGTGGAGGTAGTAGACGTCCACATACCCTGTCTGCAGCCGCGCCAGGCTGGCGTGGAGCTGCTTGCGCACGGCCGGCGCGCTCGTGCCCTCGTCCTCCGGGGCGCCGCC
>JAISFK010000240.1 GCA_031263625.1 Clostridiales bacterium | reverse complement strand
AAAATGCGCAGGCTTGCGGCCGCGCTGCTTGCGGCCCTGATGCTCCTGGCCGTCGCGGCGTGCGACAGCAACAACCAGGACACGACGACGGCGGCGCCGACGACCGCCGCGCCCACGACGGAGGCGGCGGCCACGGAGGCCGACGCCGCGGCGGACGCGACGGAAGCCGAGGCCACGACAGCCGCGGCCGAGGCCACTACGGCCGCGGCTACGACGACGGCCGCCGCCCCCGCCGCCGAGGTTGACGTCATGCAGCCGTTTTCCGCGTACCCGGAACCGATCGTCATCAGCGTGGGGCGCCAGAACAACGCCGGCGGGCAGTTCGCGCCCGGCGAATCCGCCGGTGACAACAGCTACACCCGGATGCTCAAGGATGTGCTGAACATCGAGATCGACGTGGCGGGCGGCTTCGACGCGAACGGCGACGAGTATGAAAACACGCTGGCGCTCCGCGCCGCGAGCAACACGCTGCCCGACACCTTTGGCATCACCGAAAGCTCGAAATCGAGGGTTCTGTTCCAGCAGCTCGTCGAGGGCGGCAGGCTGGCGGATCTCACCGACATATACGGCAAGGCCATCGGCGGCAGGACAAAGGAGAGCATAGACGCCACCGACAGCGCGGCCGCTTTGCAGCATATGACGGTGGGCGGCAAGCTGTACGGCGTGACGAGCGAAAAGGAAGGCTACAACACGGCGCTCCTGTGGATACGCAAGGATTGGCTCGACAAATGCGGCCTCGAGGTTCCCAAGACCGTCGAGGACGTCACGAACGTCGCGCTCGAATTTGTGAAGCAAAAGCCCGGCGGCATGGACAACACCATCGGCATTGCCGTGAGCCCCGATCCCAACGGCGGCCTGTTCGGGCAGTGGATGGGCGTCCTGCCGGTATTCAACGCGCTCGGCTCGTATCCCGACATTTGGATTGACGACGGCACGGGCAAGGCCGTCTTCGGCGCCGTTCAGCCGGAAACCAAGGAGGCTCTCGCCGTCCTGGCGAGCTGGATCCAAAGCGGCGTCATGGACAAGAACTTCGTCACGATGAAAAACGGCGACGAGGTCAGGGACACATACCTTTCCACAAACGCCTGCGGCATGATTTTCAACGCGTGGTGGGATCCGTGGCCGCAGTGGAACGGCCTGCAGGACGCCTCCGTGAACAACAACGAGGGGCTTGAGTGGATTCCCGTGTTCGCGCCGCTGAACGGCGCCGGCCAGTTTGTGCCTAAGAACGAGACAATCAGCACAGGCGGGCAGGTCGTGCTCGCCTCGTTCGAGCACCCGGAGGCGGTCGTGAAGGCGCTGAACCTCTACACCGATGTGGTCACGTTCAGAAATCCGGAATACCAGGATTTGATCGACAAGTACGTGACGCCCGTGGAGGGGCTGACGGACTACCGGACCATGAGCCCGTTCGTCGGGGACCTGTACAAGCCCCAGTCGCGCCTCATCAACGCCGAGGTCATCAACAGCTACAAGGCGACCGGCGTCCTCGACTTAGATCCGCGCGTTTCGGGCGACGTGAACAGCATTCAGGGCGCGTATGACTGGGCGAACAACAACACGATGTCCGATTGGTACAAAGACAAAAACGAGGACGAGGCCGGCAAGTATGAGTCGATGTACGTCGGCCACACCGCGTTTGACATAGTGGGCAATTTGTACCTGGAAGGCGAGAAGAGCGGCGTCTACAAGGAAAAGAACCAGATTTTCGTAGGCTCGACGGATTCCGCGGCGGACTACGGGCAGATGCTGCTGGATCTGCGCAACACGGCCTTCCTGCAGATCATATCAGGCGAGAAGCCCATCGACTACTTCGACGAGTTCGTGGAGCAGTGGCACAATCTCGGCGGCGAGATCATCACTCAGGAAGTGAATGAAATAGTAGGCGGTTAGCGGACACCCATTGCCGCGCGCGTTGCGGCCCGCCCGCGCGGGCGGGCCGCGGCGCAGGCGGATTTCGCTGGAGGGCGCGCGCATGAAAATAAAGCACAGCAGCAAGCCGTACCACCTGATGATGATGCCCGGAACCCTGTTTCTGGTCGTGTTCAACGTAATCCCCATTGTTGGGCTCGTCATAGCGTTCCAACGGTACAATCCGGTCGCGCCTTTTTTTGGGCTGGCCTCCGAGTTTGTCGGCCTGAAAAACTTCAAAACCATCTTCGCCATGCACCCTGATTCGCGCCAGGTCATTGTCAACACGCTGATCATAGCCGTTTCCAAGATCGTCGGTTCCCTTGTCGTCCCCGTCGTGTTTGCCCTCCTGCTGAACGAATGCCTGCGAAAAGGGCTCAAGCGCCTCATCCAGACGGTCGTGTACCTGCCCCATTTTCTCTCGTGGGTCATCGTCGGGGCGATGTTTCGGCAGATTTTCTCCGCCACGGGCATTGTCAACTCGCTCATGCAGTCGCTGAACGTTCTGACGGAGCCAATCATGTTCATGGCGAGCAACGCCTGGTTCAGGCCAATCGTCATATTCACCGACATTTGGAAGGGCTTTGGCTACAGCGCCGTCGTGTACATCGCGGCCATCACGGCCATCGACATGAACCTGTATGAGGCCGCCGACATCGACGGCGCCGGCCGATGGCAAAAAATGGGATACATCACGATCCCGAGCATCATGCCGACCATCATCCTCATGACCACGCTGGCGCTGGGCAACGTGCTCAACGCGGGTTCCGATCAGATCCTCAACATGTACAACCCAATCGTCTACCAGACGGGCGACATACTGGACACGTTCGTCTACCGCATAGGGCTGGTCAACCTGCAGTTCCACCTCGCGACGGCCGTCGGCCTGACAAAATCGGTCATCAGCATGCTGTTGATCATAGCGTCATACAAGCTGGCCGACAGGTTCGCCGGATACAGGATATTCTAGGCGCCCGGCCGCGCCTGCCAAACGCGGGCTGGGCGGACTGTGCGGGCTCGGCGCGCTCGGCGCCCGGCCACGCAATTATTCAAGTATTCAAGTATTCAAGTATTCAGGGGATGCGAATGACTATAAAGAGAAGCAAGACATTGACAGACTATGTGATTTTGCTGTTTTTGCTGCTGGCCATGGCGATGTGCCTGGTGCCATTGCTCAACACCGTCGCCATATCCTTCAGCGACAAGGTGAGCGCCCAGGGCGGCAGGGTTTTTGTCTGGCCCGTCAACTTCAATTTGCTGGCGTATGGGGAACTGCTCAAGGACGCCCAGTTTTTCCGCTCGTTCATGATCTCCGTGTACAGGGTGGCGCTGGGCGGCGCGATCAACCTGGTTCTCACCATTCTGACCGCCTACCCGCTGTCGAAGTCGCCGGCCCAGTTTCCCGCAAAGAACAAGTACATGTGGTTCATGGTTTTCCTGATGCTGTTCAACGGCGGCCTGGTGCCGACATACGTGCTGATTTCGCAGCTGCGCCTCATAAACTCCATCTGGGCCTTGGTGCTGCCCGGCGCGCTGCCCATATTCAGCTGCATCATCCTGATGAATTACTACAAGACCATTCCGGCGTCGCTGGAGGAGGCCGCCCTGATAGACGGGGGCGGGCCGTGGTACATACTCCTGCGGATATACGTCCCGCTGTCAAAGCCCTCCATCGCCGTCATGGCGCTCTGGGCCATCGTCGGGCACTGGAATGACTTTTTCAGCGGGCTGATCTACATCACGTCCAGGGAAAACTACCCGCTGCAGACGTACATACACTCGCTGAGCGTCAGCGTGGACTGGCAGAACGTCTCAAACATGAAGGGCGAGGACATCGCGCGGATGCTGTCCGTCTCCAACCTCACGTTCAGCAGCGCCAAAGTCGTGATTTCAATGATTCCAATACTGTGCGTCTACCCGCTCCTGCAGCGCTACTTTGTCACGGGAATCGTCATGGGCGCGGTAAAGGAATAAGCGAAATAAATCGAGCAAAATTTTAGTATGGGAAAGGGGATTTCAGTCATGAATGCATGGAATAAAGGGAAAGCGCCCGGGCTCAGAAGCCCAAGGAAGCTTTTGGCGGCGGCGCTGTCGCTTGCAATGCTCCTGCTCACCCCGCTGAGCAGTCTGGGCGGGGCTTTCGCGGCGGGCGCGGACAGCCGGACGCAGGTGGTTTCGCCCGCCTACCGCTCCGACCTCGTCGCGGACAGCGTCACGGTGAGCTTCACGAACGCGCAGGGGGCATACGCGAAGGCTTACTCGCAGAAGCAGCCGGCGGATCTGTCCGCGGCTTCAAACGGCACAAAGGAGCTGGTCGCGGAGGTCGCCCTTGAAGGCGGCGCGGGCTCGTTCGAGTTTCCGGCGGCGGAATACCCGAACGGCCCCGTGTCCATCAGGATCGACGTGTTCAAAAGCGCGGCCGCGGCGCCAAACGACCTGATCGACACGGCTTACGCCCAGTTCTACAACAAGGCTGGCGTGGACTGGCGCGCGGGGCTCGACAACGCGCCGCAAAACCCGGTCACGCAGGGCATGAGCGTGACCTACGCGGACGATTTTGCCGCCATGCCGAGCCTTTCGGTCGCGGGCAACGGCCTGGGCGACACGGGCGCCGCCGCGGCTGACGCGGCGCACGGCTATGCCACGAGGAAGATCGACGAGCAGCGCGGCGGCATGTTCGGCTGGTCATTTTTCGCGGACAACGACGGCACGAAGTACGACCCGTTCAGCATCGTGGACGGCGACTACATGAAGCTCACGACCACGTACTGGCCGGAGGGCGGCGTCCCCGGCGCCGCCGGCTACTGGGGGCAGAAGAGCACGACGGGCTATCTGTCGTCCATGGGGCAGGACGGCTCGGGCTTCCACACGTCCGGCGGCCACAACCAGTATTTTGAGGCCAGAATTTTCACGGGCACGAACCCGGCGCTCTGGCCCGCGTTTTGGCTCCTGACGGCCAACGGCGCAGTCGGGACCGAGAACTTTGGCGGGGCGAGCGACGAGATCGACATCGTGGAAGGCTATCTGGGGTCGCCCAGCGGCTACCAGGCCACCGGGCACCAGTGGGGCTACAACACCGGCAAGAGCGCCGGGAGCTGGCCCAGCTTTGAGACGGCCGATTTGTCCAACATCAACATCGCCATGGGCTTTCACACGTTCGCGGCGCTGATCACGGAGAACAGGACATACTACTACTGCGACAACGTGGAGGTCTTTTCGCACGACACGCTGGAAAAGAGCTGGGAACTCGGCAGCTACTTCATAATCAACGGCGGCGTGTCCGACCACTTTGGCCTGCCCAAGGACGGGAGCGACACATTCGGCCCCGACAGCCAGCCTTTGGGCTTCACGCGCTACGGGAACGAGTGCTCCACCTACGTTGACTGGGTGCGCGTGTGGGAGGACGACGACGCCACGCCCAGATTCGAGGCGGCGAGCTCGTCCGTCAGGGCGCTGCCCGGCGACTATGTGGCGCTGAACGTCAGGCGCAACGGCCCCGCGCGGCTGATCGGCGGCACGTATGAGGTCGCGCTCCCCTCGGACGGATGGCTGATATGGGACGAGAGCGAAGGCGCCTTTGAGGCTGTCGGCGGCGCGTCCGCGTCCGCGGGCTTTGCGGCCGGGGCCGCGTCGGATCTGCTTCTGTTCAAGGCGCCCGGCAGCGTCGCGGAGGGCAGCGGGATCACTGTCAGCGTGATCGGCGCCGGCGGCGAGAGCGTCAGTCCGGATCTGCGCTTTGCCCTGCTCACCGAGGGCGAGTACGGCACGGAAGTCGCCGTCAACAGGCAGAGCTACCCCTACCGCAACACGGGCGGCGGCGGGGCGGGCGGCTGGACCGACTACGACCCGGCGGCCAACGAGCAGCAGTATTTCACTTACGTGTCCGGCGGCTGGTGGAGCGAGGCCTGGAGCTGGATGCACAACCGCGTGAACAACAATCCGGTGCTTGAATTCAGCTTCCATGGAAACGCTTTTGAGCTGTACACGATAGACTTTGACGACGGCAGGCCGATTACGATCTCCCTGGACGGCGTGGAACAGGCCGTGTACGACACCCGCTCCGCAAGCGAGGCGACGAACCTCGCCTGGCGCTGGGAGGACGCGGGCGGCGCCGACGCCGACCACACGGTGAGGATCGTTGCCAGCCCGGCCGGCGACGACTACGGCGGCTTCGTGCGCATGGAGACGTTCAAATACTGGTACCACGAGGACGCCTCGAAGCCCAAGTACACCATCGAAAACACATACTTCGAGGCTACGCCCGACGGCGCGGTCAAGCCGGGGGACGTGATAGAGATCCTCGTGGACCGCAACGCGGCCACGGGCTCGACGTATGGCGCGTACTCGATCGGGCTGCCCGAATACCCGGAATACGGCGACGCCGGCTACAAGCTCGTCTCGGCCGACTCGCTCAACAACCGGCCGCAGGACACGATCAAGATTCAGCTTCCGTCCGACGCGGGCTGGCTGGGCAAGTTTGACACAATCTCGATAAACGCGCCCGCGGGCAGCGGCTTTGAGAAAACGCTGCAGGTCACGGTCAAGTCGCCGGACCCCGCCGACGCCGACCCCATACCGCAGCAGGCCAACACCGTCAAGGTGGACAGCAGCGGGTATCCATTCGTGCGCGCGAGCGACGGCGGGAACGAGGGCTCGTGGGCCACGTTCGACAAGCGGACGCAGGAGTTTGACTACTTTTCGTACAACGGCAACTGGTGGAGCGACAGCTGGGGCTGGATGTACGTGCAGTCGAGCGACGGCAACTGGCTGGACTTCAGCTTCGAGGGCGACGCCGTGGCGCTTTACGCGGAATACCACACCGAAGGCCCCCGGTACGAGCTGTACCTGGACGGCGAGTTCCAGGGCGCATACGACTCGAAGGGGAGCACCTCCGGCCTGCGCGTGTTCAGCGCGAGCGGCCTTGAGGCCGGCGAGCATGTGCTGCGGGTGCTCCTGAGGGGGCCCGGCTACATGAAGCTGACCGGGTTTGAGTACAACTACGTGCCGAGCGCGCTGCCCAAGCTCGTCGCGGTCAACAAGGACACATATCCGAGCAGCGGCAACGGCAACTGGAGCACCGTGCAGAACGGCACGTATTTCAGCAACATAAACGGCGGCTGGTGGAAGGACGACACCTGGATGTACGTCCGCGGCGACGCCAGCATAGACTTCAACTTCACGGGCACCGAGGCGTGGGTGTACGGCGGGAAGTTCTCCGGCTCCGGCAAGGCCAGCTTCTACATCGACGGCGACTACGCCGGCGAGGCCGACCTGTACGACGCGGCCGACTGGCCGGGGCAGGCCAACGCGCTGCTCTTCAGCGAGGACGGCCTGCTGCCGGCGCCGCATGCGCTGACGGTCAAGTTTGAGGCGGTGGGCGACAGGAACCTCATGAGGGTGGACGAATTTGCGTACATGTCCACGCCCAGGCACGAGGCCATAAAGCTCACGGCGACAGAGTCCTTGGCCGGCGCCAGGGGCGAGACGCTGGAGATCGCCGTGACGCGCAACGACGTGGCGCAGGCGTACAGCGGGTATTACGAGGTCACGTTGCCCGAGGGCTGGGAGCTTGTGGGCGGCGCCGTCGTAGACGGGGAGAACCGCGTGGGCTTTGAGGTCGGGTCCGCCGAGGACACGATCGGCTTCCGCGTGTCCGCGAGCGAGTTCGCGGCGAAGCGGGAAGTCACGGTCCAGCCGATTTTCACCGGCGGGGCCGGCACGGGCAAGGGTTCGGCGCTCGTCACGCAGGTCAGGCTGGACAAGGCCACGCCGCCTGACATCGTGTCCCTCGCCTCGCCGGAATACCGCGCCGAGATCGAAGGGATGACGACGCTGGAGTTCATCGCCCCGGGCGGTTACGCAAAGGCCGAGGCCACGTCCGTGCACGCGCCCGACGCGGCGAACCCCGGCCAGCACGGATACCTCTACAAGGTCGGCCCCGTGGTGCTGGATGGCGAAGGCAACGGCGCCATAACGTTTGATGCGGACGCGCTGCCGCACGGCCCCGTCAGCGTCCGAGTCGTCGCCACGAAGGCGGACGGAAAGACGCAGTGCGACGGCTACTTCCAGTTCTACAACAACGGCGGCGAAAACTGGCAGGTCGGGCTCGACGCGAGCGGGCTTCCCGAGTCCGTGCAGCAGAACCAGGCCGAGCTTGGCAAGGCGGAGCTGGTGACGGTGTTCGCCGACGACTTCGAGTCGGCGCCGTCAATCACCCGCACGGGCGCGGGGGCGACCTACGCCGCGCACAAGCCCGACTACGGCGATTACGGCGGCGCGCTGTTCGCGGGGCCGGAAAACCCCCTGTACAACCCGTTCTCTCAGGTGGAGGACTACCTGAAGATCGTGACGAAATACTATGAGGAGCCGCTCCCCGCCGGCGTGGACGGCTACAGGCGGAACTACACGACGGGCTTCCTCAGCTCCGCCGGGGACGCGGGCCACAGCTACAAAAAGCTTGACGGCTACGAAAACTGGGACGGCTGGACGAACGGATACACGGAGCAGTATCTTGAGGCCCGCTTCTTTGTCGGCCCCAACCCAGGCTCCTGGCCCGCTTTCTGGACGCTCTCGAACGGCCCGGTGGACGGCGGCGCCCGCACCGGCTGGAGGGGATGCGACGAGCTGGACATAGCGGAGATATGGATGCCCTCGTCGAACTACTCGCTCAACACCCATGAGTGGTCATACACGACGTATGACCCCGAGACGGGCGCGCCGGTCGGCGGCGGCAACAGCATCAACATGTCCGAGTTCCTGGGCGAGACAGGCGACATACAAATGGGATTCCACACCTACGGGTGCTACATCACCGAGGACTACACATACTACTATCTTGACAACGTGCTGATCCACACGGAGAAAACCCTCCCGCTCAGCTGGCGCGACGGCAACTTCTTCATGGTGAACGGCGCCATCGACCAGACGAAGGAGAGCTCGTTCCCGGACGGCTACGGGTTCACGCGCTACGGCGACCAGTGCGACATGTACGTGGACTTCGTGCGGGTGTGGGAGGCCCCCAAGTCGGACGCGCCCATTTTCGACGTGGACTATGACGGCATGGAGATTCAGGCCGTGTCGCCGGGCGGCGCGCTCACGATAAACGTCAACAGGGCCAACGACGCCGCCAAGGCGCTTGCCGGCAGCTACGCCGTCGAGGCGCCCGCTGGCTGGACCGTCATTTCCGGCGAGAGCTTCGCCGCGGGGTCGGCCGCCGACGCCATCGTGCTCGGCATACCGGCGAACTACCTGTCGTATGACGCGAACGTGAAGGTCACGCCCATAGTGGGCGGCGAGGCCGCCGCGCGCGCGCTCACGGTCATGACGCGCAACACGGACAACTCCTTTGCGGTGGAGATTTACCCGATATACAACAAAGACGGCGGCTGGGACGTCGCGGTGGAGCTGATCAACAGCGCCGACGGCGTTTTGCCCGCGGGCAGCGTGGCCGTCGCGTTCCCGGACGGCTCGACCGGCGACTATCCGTTCGGCGAGATCGCGGCATACGGCAAGCAGACCGTCACCGTCGAGGACGCCCCGGTCAACATCAACAGCCTCCAGGACTTCAAGTTCAGCGTCACCCGCGAAGACGGCTTCGCCCGCGTGATCGACAGGGCGCTCAGCAGCCTCACGGCCGTGTACGAAGAGGACATTGACATAAGCGGCTCGTTTGCGGCCGAGACATGGCAGGGCGCCATGAAGGCCCACCTGAGCGGCGAGCAGTTCACCGGCAGCTGGTCCGGCGAGGACGACAGCTCGGCCGATCTGTACACCAAGTGGGACGGCGAAAACCTGTATATCGCGGCGGCCGTCAAGGACGACGTCCACATTGTGAACACGAACGCCCCGGACAGCGCCTGGGCCTGCGACAGCATCCAGCTTTCGTTTGACCCGCTGAGGGCCGGCGGATACGCGGACGGCGACCATCACATCCGCCTGACGGGCGGCGTAATGCAGGACGGCTCGGCAAAGCTGTACAACGAGACGTACCTTTACAACGGCAAAACCGTCGATGACATGGATCTGAACTTCTACAGGGACGAGGCCGCGGGGACGACGTACTATGCGCTGGCCATCCCGTGGGCGGCGATACTGCCGGACGGGCAGCCGGTCGCGGACAGGACCGATGTCGGCTTCACGATCATGTTCAACGACCTTGACGGCGCGGACGGCCGCGGATGGATTTCGTACATGTACGGAATCGCCACCGGCAAAGACCCGTCGCAGTTCGGGGATCTGATCCTGACTGACGAGTCGGCCGCGGACGTCAGCAGGGAGCCCGTCGGCGTCTCAGCCGCGAACGCAAAGGCGGTATATGACTTCGGCGAGGCGTTCGACGCCGGCAGCCTGACCGTCAAGCTGAACTACAGCGACGGGAGCTTCGACGTCATCGGCGCGGGCGACTATGAGGTGAGCGGGTACGACGCCGCCGTTGTCGGGGCGCAGGAGATAACGGTCAGCTACGGCGGGTTCACCGCGGCGTTCACCGTGACCGTGCTGGAGGCGGACGCGAAGCTGCCCACGGGCATTGCCATAGCGTCGCTGCCGACGCGGGTGGACGGCTACCTCAAAGGCGAGCCGCTGGACTATGCCGGCCTTGTCGTGAAGCTGATCTACAGCGACGGCGACGTGGCGGAGCTCGCCTACGGCGCGGACTACGCGCTGAGCTATGATTTTGGCGTGAGCGGGCACAGGCAGGTCACGGTGTCCTACGGCGCGTTTGAGGCGGCGTTCAGCGTGAACGTGCTGGAGGGCGAGTGGCAGCCGCCGGCCAGCGAGGCGCTGTACGCGGACTTCGACTACACGATAAACGGCGTCGAAGGCAACAGCTTCACGCCGGACACACACGGCCTGTGGGCGCGGAACTATTATGAATACGGCGACTACGACAAGAGCGGGATTCTGGTGAGCGGGAATTCGTACAACGACACCTACATTCCGGAGGACATTTACGGGCAGCCAGCGCTCACCGTTTTGGGCGCCAACGCGAACGAGAGGATTCGCTTCGGCATCGCGTCGGACGCCAAGGACGGCGAGTGGTACGACCCGGAGGGGACGTTCCTGACCGTGTCGCTCACCTACTACGACTACGACGGCTCCGGAATAGAAGACTACAGCGGAATCGCGGAGATAGGCTTTGTGCCGGTCGGCGGGATGTGGAACTACAACTATCCGTCAAGAACCATGAGCCGCAGCCTCCCCCTGAGCGGGGACGGCAGCTGGAAGACGTACACGGCGACCATCTTCGCCCAGGCGAACTCGTATGACGAGGGCATGTTCTCCCTTGAACTCAAGGGCAACCGCGTCCTGCCGATCTCCCGCGTGGAGGTCAGCCCCGCGACGGAGGAGGAGATAGCGGCGGCCGCCATACCCATCGGCCTCGAGATTGACGAGGCCGCGTCCAAGACGCAGTACGATGTGGGCGAACAGCATGTGCACAACGATCTGAAAGTGTACCTCGTCTACTCCGACGGGTACCGCGAATCCCTCGCGAGGGAGTGGGAGTGGCAGGGCAACTTATATGTCGTTGAGGGTTTTGACTCCTCGGAGGAGGCCGTGCTGACGGTCACGGTCAAAAACGGCCGCACGCTCGACGCCCCACGCTATTGGACGACCATCGACGTCACGATAGGCGACGGCGTGCCGCCGGCGGACAAGGCGGCGCTGGAAGGGATCATAGCGGAAGCCCTGGGCTTCAACCTGGCCCTGTGCACGCCGGCCAGCGCCGGAGCGCTGAGCGTGGCCCTTGAGCGCGCGCAGGCGCTTTACGGCGACGACAACGCGGCGCAGGACGACGTGGACGCGGCGGCGCTGGCGCTTAAGAACGCGATCGCAGGCCTCGTTGCGGCGGCCGACAAAACGGAGCTGGCCGCCCTCGTAGACAAGACGGGCGCCATCGTGCCGGACATATTCGACAGCGCCGCGGCGGATGCGTTCGCCGCGGCAAGACAGGCGGCGCAGGGCGCGCTGGACGATGCGAACGCCGCGCAGGCTGACGCGGACGCGGCATGCGCGGCGCTGGACGGCGCGCTCGGCGCTCTGAGCGCGGAGAACCTTTCAAGTGACTACGCGGGCTACGGGGCGCTTGTGGAGCTGCTGCTCGAAGCCGCCAAGCTGGACGGCGCGGACTACGAGGCGGACGCGTGGGCCGACTTCATGGAGGTTGTGAACGGCGCGTGGGGCTTCGTGGCGGAGGCATTGCTGGCGCCGGCGTCGGAGGGCGCCGTGTTTGAGGCCGGCGCCCTGCTGGCCGCGCTGGAAGAGGCGGCCCCGGCTGACGCTGACGCTGACGCTGACGAGGCGGCAGCCGAAACCGGCGAGGAAGCCGAAGCGGGGCTGACGGAGACCGCGGCGGAAACAACGGAAACAGAGGAAACAGCGGAGACGGCGGAAATAGCGGAAACAGCGGAGACGGCGGAAATAGCGGAAACAGCGGAGACGGCGGCAGCCGAGCTTGGGACGCAGTCGGAGCCCGTGCTGGAGCCGTTCATTGACTATTCCGATCCGGCGCTGATAAACTGGATTAAAGCTGTGCAGGCCGCGCTGGACGAGCTGAGCAAGCACCCGGCGAGCGTCCCGCCCACCCCGTCGCAGAATGTCGCCGTCGGCGTGCACGCGCAGGCCGCGACGATCGCGGAGGTGGAGGAGCACATCGGGGACGACGGGCTGCAGGTCGAGTTTGAGGTGAGGGGCACGGGCTTAGACAACGTCGGCTCGCTCATGCTTCAGCTTTCCTACAGGGTCGAGGATTTTGAAGAGCTTGACGTAGACGGGCTTGGCAACGTGCTTTCGCCGGGCGGCGCTTTCACGCTGCCCGATGGCCTGGCCGCAAGCGTCACGGCAGTAAAGACCAACACGCCGGATAACCTGGGCGAGGACGGCGAATACGTCACATATCTCGTGTACGTAAAGGCAAGCGCGGGCAGCCTCGTGACGGTCGCCCCCAACGCGCCCGTGCTGGGCGTGAGGCTGGCGGCGAAGGAATACGCGTACAAGAGGGTCGAGCTGCTTCTGAACATGGCGGACGTCGCGTACTACAGCGGCGGAGAAGGCCCGTTCCAGGCTGTTGAGAGCATAACGCGGCCATACGCCTCGACGCTTTTGGACGTCTGGAGCCTGTATGACATAAACAGGGACGGCGAGTTCACGCTGCTGGATCTGGAACTGGTCAGAAAGAACCTTGGAGCAAATGCCGACGAGGCGACCGGCGAATGGGAGTCGGAAGAGGCAAAGCGCTGCGACGTCGCCGGCAAGCCGGACGACGTGTACGGAGACGTCGGGGACGGCGCGGTCGATCTGTTCGACCTCACCAGAATGTTCGCCAAGTACGCGGCCACTTATCAATAAGCGCGCGAAACGCGCGAAACCGGCAAAGCCGGCAAAACCGCATCGCAGGGCAGACCGGGACGGGCGCAATAGCCCGTCCCGGCTTTTATATCGGCCGCTAGCAGCCGTGTCTGTTCAGGGGGGGGGTACCCCCCCTCTCACAAGCCGGCTTAAAAAGTTGCGCCAAATGAAAAAAAGCTGGACGCGAAAGGAGAGGTGTGCTAAACTTGAAGCAAGAGAGATTCAGGTATCTGGGCTGGGCCAGGACCGTCGGCGAGAACATGAAGTACATGGCCTGCAGCTCGGGGGGGCAGGCCGTTGGCGTGCATGCTGTTTGGATCGGCCGTCTGGTCCTGCCGCGACAGGGACGCGCACATCGGATGGGACAGGCGGAGCAGGGCGGCGAACCTGCAGCACATGACGAACAACGCCCGCTTCCTGATTCTCCCGTGGGTGCGGGTGCCCCATCTGGCGAGCCACATCCTGTCCCTCGCCGAGCGCCGCATATCGGCGGACTGGGAAGCGGCTTACGGCCATCCAGTATACTGCCTTGAGACATTTGTGGAGCGCGGCCGCTTTCGCGGGGTTTGCTATCAGGCGGCAAACTGGGCAAAGGTCGGGCAAACCATGGGCAGGGGGCGCAACGACACCGGCAAAACAGCTTCATTGCCCGTCAAAGACATTTACCTGCGCCCGCTGCATAAAAGATACAAAGAGCTTCTCTGCCAGCGGGGCGGCGCCATATGACGGCGCTGCAGACAGCGAACGCGAAAAGCTGAAGGACCGGCTGGAATCCATGCGCAACCGGGCGAAAAAGACCAGCGCCACGTCTGACAAGCCGTCTTCCTCAAACATTTTTCGGAAAATCTTCAGCACGCGGAAGAAAAGCGGGAAGGCGCCCGGCGGCCAGCGCGGCCATAAAGGGCATACGCTCGGGAAGTTCCCGAACCCGACGTCTGTGGCTGAAAAGCCGCCCGCCCCGAAATGCGCCTGCGGCGGCGCCGTCGTCGTCCGCGAAGATCTGGCCCAAAGCAAGCAAATCGTGGACGTTGAGATGATCGTGCATGTCGCCGAGGAGCGCGCCAAGATCGGGTATTGCGACAAATGCGGGAAAAAGCACGAGGGCGAATTCTCCGACGGGTATGCGAACCCAGCCAATTACGGGAACAATCTGAAATCCATCGCCGCCCTGCTCAACACGCGCATGAACATGCCCTGCGGCAAGATCGTCGAAACCATCAGCGCCCTCACAAACGGGGCGATCCATATGTCGGCCGGCACGGTCGTCAACATCGTCGGCGAAACCGCCGGGATGATGGAAGAGTCCATAAACACCATCAGGGGGATGCTGCTGGAAAGCGGCGCGCTGCTGGCGGACGAGACGGGCTATCGGGTGAACGGGAAGCTGAAATGGTTCCAGATATTTTCCACGCCTTCCATGACGCTGTACAGCGCGAACGAAAAGAGGAGCAGCTTTTTGTTCGAGGGCGAGGATCTGCTGCTTCTCTTTGCCGGCATAGTGGTCCACGACCATCTGAAATCGTACTGCCGCTACGAACACCTCACCCATGCCGAGTGCAACGAGCATATCTCAAGGGCGGCGAAAGCGGTTTTCGAGATTCTGAAGCATGGCTGGGCGGACGAGATGCGCAAATTCCTTTTGGACGCGAACAGGCGGAAGAAGGAGCTTCTGGAAAAAGGCGAATACTTCACGGAGCGGGACATAGAGGGCTTTTTCTCCCGGTTCAACGAGATTCTCGACAAAGGGGACGCCGAGTACCGGGCGGCCATAGGCGGCCTCCAGAGGATTGTCCGGTTCAACGACGAGAGATGCCTGCTGAAGCGCCTGCGCGAATACGCCGCCGAGCATCTGAGGTTCCTCACGGATCCGGAAGTGCCGCGCAGCAACAACCTCGCGGAGCAGTCTGCGAAAGAGGTGAAACGGAAAGTCAGGGTGTCCGGCGGCTTCCGCTCGGACGCGGGCTCCCGAAACTACGCCCGCATCGCCAGCGTCATATCGACCATGCGCAAAAACGGCATAAACATATACCGCGGCATCTTCCGGATCCGCCAGGGGGAGAAGCTGGATTTCAGCCCCAGGCCAAACGACTCCGGATAGCCGCCGGCCGCGGCGTCTTTTGCGTTCTCCGAATTACGAACATACTATACGGCAGCGCCAATACGCGCCGATCTATTCGGGCGCTAATGCCGCCGCATGCCTGCATGCGGCTTTATACCCCCATACCCTACCCTCTGAACTGACACGGCTGCGAAGCGACACGGCCAACCGCTCCGGGGCTTTTTATATAGATAGCCCGAACAAAAAAGCCAATTCAGAAAAGAAGTGTTTTTCATGGCAGACAAAGAAACTTTGAAGCTAATCCGCATGAACGAGGTGGAAGCGAAAGAAATCAAATGGCTGTGGTATCCGTATATCCCGTTCGGAAAAATCACGGTCATTCAGGGCGACCCCCGCGACGGGAAAACAACGGCGGTTTTGGCGGTGGCCGCCGCCGTGACGACGGGCGCGGCCTTGCCGGAGAGCGTGGCGGCCGCCGGGCCGATGAGCGTCATCTTCCAGACCGCCGAGGACGGGCTTGGCGACACGGTGAAGCTCCGCCTTGTGCAAAGCGGCGCTGACTGCGGGCGCATGATTGTGATTGACGAGAGCGAAAAGGAACTGAGCCTTTCCGTCATTAGCATGTCGCTAGTATAATGTGGGCTAGCGCCCGCACCCCAAGTCGGAACGGGAAAGCGCGGCTATGCGCCTGTAAGGCGCTGATCCAAAGCGGGCTACGGGTTGTGGGCCGCGTCCGCGAAAATGCTGTTGTCTCTTGCGGCTAATTCTGGTATGCTGTTTCAAAGACCAATATGGAGCTGATCATTAATATGGCTGTAGACAACAATGCATCCGAAAAAACGCGAGATTGCGCGAAAGCCCTGGCCGCCGCCGGCGTTGCCGTGCCCAAGGTGCTGCTGCCCGGCCCCTGCGCGGACTGGGCGAGATGGGCGGTCATCGCGTGCGACCAGTACACGTCGTCGCGCGCGTACTGGCAGGGCGTCTCTGAATTTGTGGGGCCCGCCGCTTCGGCGTTGCGCCTCGTTTTGCCTGAGCTGTATCTTGACAGCGGCTTTGACGGGCGCGTGCGGGAGATCCACGAGGCCATGCGCGAGTATGTCCGGCTGGGCGCGCTGCGCTGCGCGGGCGAGGGC
>JAISFK010000234.1 GCA_031263625.1 Clostridiales bacterium | reverse complement strand
TTGCGCTGCGCCTAGCCGTTCGCGGGTTTGCGCGCACTCGTGGCTGGCGCCGCGCCGCGCTCAGCCGTTCGCGGTCATGTGCAGCAGCTCTTTTGGCGACTGCTCCAGCTCCAGCGGCTCGCCGTCGCGGAATCTGCGGATTTCATCTATTACGGCCGCGCCGCACGCGGCGAACAGGTCGTTTGTCGGCCCGCCCATGTGCGGCGTCAGGAGCGCGTTGCCGAGCTCGCGGAGCGGGGAGTCGGCCGGCAGCGGCTCCGTCGCGAACACGTCCAGCGCCGCCCAGAAGCGGCCCGTCTTCAAGTGGCGGATCAGGGCGTCCTCGTCGATCAGCCCGCCCCTCGCCGTGTTGACCAGCAGGGCACCGGGCCTGATGGCCGCCAGCAGCCCGTCGCCGACCATCCCCTGCGTCCTGTCCGTCAGGCTCGCGTGCAGCGAGATCACGTCGCATTCGGAGAAGATTTCCGCAATCGTCGATTTCTTGGCGCCAAGCTCCGCGCACTCGGCTTCCGTCAGGTGGCCGGAGGCGATCCGGACGTCCGACCCGAAGGCGCGGAGCATCTTCAGCAGGTGGCCGGCGACCGCGCCGAACCCGACCAGCCCCACTTTGCGGCGGTACAGCCCGCAGTTGTCGAACACGTCGCCGCGCCAGCGCCCCTCGTGCATCTCCCTGTCCCAGTAGGCAATCCTGCGCAGCGCGCACAGCGTGTAGGCGAACGCCCCCTCTGCGGTGGAGCGGGCAAATATGTCGTTCACGCACGCGACGCGCAGGCCCCGCGCCATGGCCTCCGCGTCCACATACGGCGCGATGGTGCCGCCAGTGTGGGCCAGCAGGCGGGGCGCGCCGTCCGGTAGCGCGGCGCCCGTCAGGCGGGGGCTGCCCCATCCGCTGACAAAGACGTCCGCGCGCGCGGCGATCGCCCGCAGCTCGTCCGGCGAATAGTTGTGCGGCGAGGGATTCCACAGCGCGTCCCCCAGCGCGTTGAGCCTTTCCGCGTTCTCCTTGGGGAAAAACCTGTCCCGCACCTCGCCAGCCGGCATCAATACGGCTATATTCATGTCACAGTCCGTCCTATCCTCATTATTTTTATATTTTTATATTACTCGGAAGCAAAAAAACCTTCGCGCATATATATAATACAGTGAAGCACAGAATTGGGCAAATGCAAAGCCCCATTTTTTTGCGCGAGGATCAAAACGCGGCAAATGGGCGCTGCGCGGCGCCCAGCCTTAATTTTTGTGACCAATCTTAATTACTGGGCCTTTTCAGACATGAAACTGCTGTGCTTAACTGATAAGCGTGAGTAGGCCAGCACGGAGGCGGGGACAAGGCTGCGCGGGACTCAAGGCGGCCGGCGCGGGAGCGGGGGAGAAACCGGCGCGCGGCTCAGGACAGCGGTCGGCGCGGGAGCGCAAGAGCGCGGCGACGCGGCGACGGAAAGGGGAGAGGGCTTATGCGAAAGGAAGCTGCGGGAGGCGCCGGCGCGTCGAGAGGCAGCGGCATGCCGGGAAACGCCAGCACGTCGGGAAGCGCCAGCATGTCGGGCATGTCGGGAAGCGGCGGCATGTCGGCGCGCCCGGCCGCATGGATGGACACCCGAAAGGATTTTCGGCGCAACTGGAGCCTGTACCTGCTGGCTGTCCCCGTCGTCGTCTTTTACGCCATGTTCTGCTATGTCCCGATGTACGGCGTCGTCATCGCTTTCAGGGACTTTCAGATGAAAGCGGGCGTGAGCTATTTTCAGAACATCCTCAACAGCCCGTGGGTCGGGCTGAAATATTTCCAGCAGTTCTTCGACAGCCGATGGTTCGTCCGCATACTGCGCAACACGTTCACGATCAGCTTCGCGAACATAGTTTTCGGCTTCCCCGCCCCCATCATCCTGGCGCTGCTCGTCAACGAGATCAGGCAGCGCAGGTTCAAGCGGATCGTGCAGACGGTCACGTACCTGCCCCACTTCATCTCGCTCGTGGTCGTTTGCGGCATGATCAAGGACTTCACGTCGAACTCCGGCGTGATCAGCCTCGCCATTGCCTGGCTGACGGGCGGGAAGGCCGCCACGATGCTGAACAATCCCGCCCTGTTCAAGCCCATCTACGTCATAAGCGATATCTGGCAGGGGGTCGGGTGGGGCTCCATCGTGTACCTCGCGGCCATAGCCGGCGTCGATCAGCAGCTGTACGAGGCCGCCACGATAGACGGGGCAGGGAGGCTGCGCCAGATTCTGCACGTCACGCTTCCGGGAATCCTGCCGATCGTCGTCGTCATGCTCATACTGCGCATGGGCGGCATGCTGAACGTGGGCTACGAGAAGATCATACTGCTCTCGAACCCCCTCATATCGGACGCCTCGGAGGTCATATCGTCGCACACCTATGCGCGCGGCCTGCTCGGCCGGGAATGGAGCTACGCCTCGGCGGTCGGGATCTTCAACTCCGCCATCAACCTTTTCTTCCTCGCGGCGACCAACTATATCTCGCGCCGCGTCGGCGAGGTCAGCCTGTGGTAGCGCGGCCGGCCCGC
>JAISFK010000142.1 GCA_031263625.1 Clostridiales bacterium | reverse complement strand
CGGCCCCACAGCATCCCGCAAAGCCCTGCAAATGCCCGCCCGCGCCAAAACGCGCGCGATTTGGGGCACACAGAGATTATATCAGCCTTTTCCATTTTTGTCACTATCGGCTGAGGCCGTCGTACCCGTAAGGCCATGCGCTGGACGGCCGGAGCGCACGCTCTCGTGATCGGCGTGCGCTCCGGCCGCAAATATTGCTGACAGACACAGTTCTTATACTGACGAGCATTTGAATTTACCATTAATAGGTAGTTATCGACAATAATCAAAGAAATCAAGAAGTTCTTGAGCGGCATGCGGCTGGCATCGCCGATTTGCGCGGGCAGTGCGACGGGCTTTGGGGGCAGGCGAAAGAGATCCTGCAACGGCTCAAGGCCTTCGAGAAAATACTCGAACTTGTCGCTCACGCGCGTATAGGGCGTCGCGTTGGCGTATTCATGCATTGGATCGAACCTCCGATATTGATTTTTGGCAAACAAAAACGCCCCCGGCGCGTCCCGTTGAGGAAACGCGCCGGGGGCGTTGGATGATCGGCTTGTTGGGCTGCGCTATTCAGACATTAATGTTCAGTGTCTGATTTATCGTGCTGTTTGGGTGGTTGATGGTTGTTTGTGTTTTCTTTATCGGCTTTCGCCTTGAGGCCGTGCAGATGCCCGATAAAGTCCGGCTGTCGCGCGTTTTTTGCTGTCGGATTGTTCCGCGCCTTATCGTCTGCCCAGTCTCCTAAACCGCTGCTCCAAACAAGGTCTGCCTCCCGCGCCTCGATGAACGGAGCCAGAAAGTGTGTCAAATAGCCGTAGAGTTTGTCAAAGTCCGGCTTCGCGGTTAAGCGTCTCAACATTTTATAGGCATGCTTCAAATCGTCCAGACGGTTTCTGAACGCGTCAAAGCTCTCAATCGCGCGACTCTCGCGTTCCCAGATTGCGCGAATGTCGGCGGTCTTAATGGTCACGCAGTGCGCCAGCGCATATAGGTCAATCAAATCCTTGGCGCGCCGGAACACTTTGTCAGTCGAGATCGCGCTAATCTTGTCGGCGATGACATTGCCGGGCGTCGCGCCCATAAATGTCACATTCCCATACTGGTAAGTGCAGCTGTCAATTGCGCGGCGCATATCTATGTCGATGGAGAGCTTCTCGTTGCCGCCGGCGTCAACTATGATAAAACCTGCGGACTTTTGCCCACCATACGCGCGCTTGACAATGGCAGCCAGTTCCAGTTTGGCAACGGCGCGGTTTAACATATCCGCAAGCTGCTCCATCGGCGGGTTGCTCGCGCCCGCCCAGCTTGCGTCTATGTCCTGCGTTTCACGCGCGAAGTCGTCGAAATGATTTTCGTTCAGAATCAGCTTCGTTATCATCGCGCCCTTATAGACGACAGGCACGCCGCCATTCTCAAGCGCGGCTATAACGTCATACATCAGCTTCTCGCTGCCTGTCAGTTTAAGCATAGTCATAATACTCAATCGCCCAGCCCTTAATGGCGTTAAATCGGTCGGCGTGCTGCGGGGCTATCGCCAGCCCGCCAAAGCTCTCCCCGTTGCTGTAATAGTAGTCGGCAAGCCCCTGAATGAGCGAAGGCTCGTCAATAAGGCCATAGTCGCGGAGCATGTCGTTCACGGTCTGGCTCATTGACGTGCACCGCAAGCCGCCGACAGTGACTATATCCAAGCCGTCAAAGCTGTCAACGATGTTCCAGTTGATATTCTCGATAGGCTGCCGATCCGTGGCGTACACGTCGATTTGGTCTTCGTTCGCATAGCCGACGAACTGGCCCAGGCACTCCAACGCTGAGGTATGGCTGAGCACGACGTTCTTGCCCCGCAAGACATCATGAAACCATTCCCGGTTGGACGTATAATTGCTGCGAGTGTTCACGCGCATTGAACGCGCCTCCTACTTGTTCATTGAACGGCCGCGCCGTTCGCAACAGGGCTTCCATATGGCTAATAGGGTGGCGGTCGGCCAAGCCGTAGAGTGGCAGAGCCGAATCGTGGGAGAATATCATCTTCGGGCGGCGCAGATGTGCGGCGCGCATCGCATCGTCCAGTTCGCTCGGCAACATATATGCCTCGGCTAATCCGCTCCAACTCGCCGGACTTCATGCCGCGAAGAAGTTCGTAATGCGCGACGCCCGCGTTCGCTCCCTGTCGAGCCGTGACGATAACGCCGCCGCTACTGTTCAGCGCGGTCTGCAAGCTCCCATTGGCCAGAGCGTTCGCCGCCTCCCATTGCAAGCATACTCTAATATTATGTTAAAAGTGGGCTTGCTGTCAATATGGCGAATGGGAATTTGCTGGAATTTATGGGAATTTGCGGGGCTCTTTCAATGCGTCCCGCACACAGCGCAAATGAGAGCGGCTTTCTGCAATTTGCATAAAGCCACAAAAAAATCTCAAACCGCCAAACCGCCGAGTTCGCTTTCATCGCCAGCTTCCCCCGGACTTCCGCGCGGGCATGCGGACAATCTTTCGCCCTCTCTCGCGCGCCTCGTGCGCGTTCGCGCGTTCGCCCCGTGCGCCTCGCGCTTTACAGCCGCCCCAAAAAGCTATACAATATGATAAAATGTTCTTATTTGGCCGTCGGCTTGGCGGCCGTCGGCGGGCGGCCAGCCGCCAAGCTTGGCGCCTGATGGTTGTCGGCGGGGCGCCAGCGGCCTGGGCGGCCCGGCGGCTTGCCGAATTTGCGTTTTGGGGGGCGTGCATGAAAGGCCGTGCAGCAGATTTGCCGTTTCACCGCAAGTCAAGAATATTCGTCACAGGGGCGTATGCGCTCATCATGGCCGGCGTGCTGTACTACGCGCTGTTCGGCAGCGCCGCGTCGCTGAGCGGCGGCTCGCCGCTGTACACGGATCTGTCGTCGTGCGCCGCGTATGCGCGGAACGGCTTCGACCCGGACGAGATCGCGGCGATCCCCGCGCTCAAGTCCGAGCCCGATCTTGAGCCCGCGCCGGGCGGGTGGCAAATTTTTAGGCTTGCGGGCGATCCCGCCGGGATGCGCAGAATCATGAACTCCGGGCTTCCCGGCCTTCCCAGGCGCGCCTTTATGTCCCCGTTCGGGGCGAAGGCGCAGGAGTTTACGATACTGTTCGAGGTCGAGATCGGCGCGGACAAAATCGCCTATCTTGACGCGGATCCGTCGCGCGTCCCAGGCATCAGCCTCGCGGGCATAGGCGAAAACTGGCAGATATTTTTGAACGGGCGGCTGGTCAGATCCGAGATGCACCTCGATCAGGACGGCCGGATCCTTGTCGGCAAGTCCATGCGCGACGTCATTTTCCCCGTGGACAGGGCGCTGCTGGCCGAGGGCACGAACATTCTGGCCTTCCGCATAGTGGGCGACCCGACGTACGACTCGACGGGGTTCATATACAGCAGGCCCTATTACATCGACGAGTACCAGGACATCGAAAAGCACCACGACGCCTCGCTGCTGTACGCGCTGTGCGGCATCTATTTTTTCATCGGCGTGTACCACCTCATGCTGTTTCTCGGCCAGAAAAGGGATTTCGCGAACCTCTACCACAGCATCTTCACGATAATGCTCGGCGCCTACACGATCATCCGCACCAGCCTGATTTACTCGCTCATACAGGACACGGGCGTCGCAACGCGGATCGAGCTCGCCGTGCTGTTCGCCTCGATCCCCGCCGTTGGCGCCTTCGTGGAGTCCCTCGCGCAGCTGCGCCCGACGCTCGTAAGCAAGCTGTATTACGGCTTTTGCCTGCTGATGGTCGCGTCCGTGTCGGCGCTGCCCCTCCCCTTCTCCGACGACGCTCTCTATGTGTGGAACCTGGTTTCGCTCGCCTACATCCTGCGCGTGGTGATTTCCGTCGCCGCCCGCTCGCTTCTCAGGGAAACGCGGCGAGGCTGGGATGAGAGGCGGGCGGCCGGGCTCGCCGAGCCGCTGTGGCGGGCGAACGTCCGCGCCTTTTTGACGACGCCGCTCGGCAACAACGCCATCGCGCTGGGGTTCATGGTTTTCTGCGCGATTTTCGACGTAATCGACGTCATCTTCATCGCCAACAGCTACGGGCTGTTCAGATACGGCTTCTTTGTCTTCGTCTCGATCAGCGCGTATGGCCTGGCCGAGCGCTTCGACCGCCTGCTGATGCAGCTGGACGCCTCGAACACCGCCCTGGACGAGGCGAACACGATGCTAGAGGCGACGGTCGTGGACCGGACGCGCGAGCTGGAGCTGAAGGCCGCCGAGCTGGAGCGCCAGGCCCGCGAGCTCGAGGTGCAGGCGCTCGCGGCGCAGGAGGCTTCGGAGGCGGCCCAGCTCGCATCGAAAGCTAAGAGCGAGTTTCTCGCGCACATGAGCCACGAGATCCGCACGCCCATGAACGCCATCCTCGGAATGTTGGAGCTGATCCAGCGAAAGGAGCTCGCGCCGGACGTCCGCGAGGACACGATGATCATCAAAAACGCCGGCAGGAGCCTGCTATCCATCATCAACGACATACTGGACTTTTCCAAGATAGAGTCGGGCCGGCTGGAGATAGTTCCGGCGAGGTACAGCCTGGCGTCGCTGCTGAACGACGTCGTCAGCATAATCCGCGTCCGGCTCGTCGATAAGCCGCTTTTCTTCATCGTGGATCTGGACAGCAGGCTGCCCGCCTCGCTCGTCGGCGACGAGGCGCGCCTGCGCCAGATTCTGATCAATTTGCTGTCAAACGCGCTGAAATACACGCGCGAGGGGCATTTCTCGCTGCGCGTCGGCGGCGGTGCGCGGGACGATGGCGCGCGGAGCGGCGGCGCGGGGGGGAGCAGCGCCGGCGGCAGTGGCGCGGGGAGCGGCGACGGCGAGAGCGGCGGCGCGTGGGGCAGTGGCGCTGGGCGCGGCGACGTAGATGGCAGTAGCGCGTGGGGCAGTGGCCCCAAAAGTAGTGGCGCAGGAGGCGACGGTGTCGATAGCAACAACGCAGATGGCGGCGCCAGGAGCAGCGATGCGGGGGGGAGTGGCGCCGATGACAGCGACACGGGGAGCTGCGGCGGCGAGAGCGGCGGCGCGTGGGGCAACGGCGCGTTCGAGCTCCGGCTGGAGGTGTCCGACACTGGCGTCGGCATCAGGGACGAGGATATCGGCAGGCTGTTCCAGGACTTCACGCAGCTCGACCTCGCGAAGCACAAGAGCGTCGAGGGGACCGGGCTCGGCC
>JAISFK010000037.1 GCA_031263625.1 Clostridiales bacterium | reverse complement strand
AAAAGCGTTTGGCGAGACGTTCGAGGACAACAGGTGGACGCGCTATTTCTATGACGAGCTGGGCATCAAGGTTGTCTACGATCTCGCGGATCCTATAGACTACGACCAGTCCATCCTGCTGGCGATGTCGTCCGGCGACCTGCCGGACTACTTCCGGATCAACAACTACGGCAACATGAAAAGCATGGCCGAGGCGGGCGTCCTTGCAGAAATGGGGCCTCTCTACGATGAGCTCGCGTCCCCGCTCCTGAAAAGCATAGTGGAGTCGGAGGGCGATCTCGTGTTTGCCCCAGGCACGTTTGACGGCAAGCTTTACGGCCTCCCCGCGAAGATGCCGTCCACCAATGCTTACGTGCATCTGTTCATCAGGCAGGACTGGCTGGACAAGCTGGGGCTCTCCCGCCCGGAAACGATGGACGAGGTCGCCGAGACGGCCCGTGCCTTCGCGTCCCAGGATCCGGACGGCAACGGCCAGGCCGACACGATAGGGCTGTGCATGGACAACAACTTCCTGTATCAGTCGGCAGGCGTCTTCTGGGCATACGGCGGATACCCGGCCAATCCGGCGATGTGGCTCGAAAAGGACGGCGCCCTCGCCTACGCGAACGTTCAGCCGGAGATACGCGACGGGCTTGCGTGGTTCAAGGCCATGTTCGACGAGAAGCTGATCGACCAAGAGTTTGGCTCGCACGACTACGCGAAAGGCTATGAGGAGCCCATCATGAGCGGGAAGGCCGGCATGATGTTCGGGAAGCACTGGAACGCCTATCTGCTCGGCCAACACACAAAGGAGGATCCAAGCGCGAAGTGGGTCAGCATCCCGCTGCCCATCGGCACGGCGCCCGAGATGCGGATTCCGTCCAACGTCGCGGTGGACTATTTTGAGGTCGCGACGACAAGCGCGGAGCATCCGGAGGGGCTCATCCGAATGCTCAACGCCTATGTGGACAAGCTGCTCGGCCCCAACGCGGATTTCGACCACTTCTTCGCGGACGGCGACGTGTCTGGGATTTGGAACATGGTTCCCTTCTACGCATTGGATCCGATGGTGGATCTGCAGGGCTACCGCGACATCGCGAAGGCGGACGCGGAGGGCACGCTGGATCAGCTCACCGGCTCCGGCCGCGGGTTTTACGATTTTTACAAGAAAGGCTCGACATACTACTGGCTCATGTTCGGCGCCGGGGACTCCTGCTTCCGCTTCGTGGACCAGACGTACCCGGACAAAATGCTGTGGAACAGGTACGTCGGGGCGCCCACAGCTACAATGGTGGAGAGCTGGACCAGCATGGACGAGCTGCTCTTGACGAGCTATACAAAAATGATACAGGGGCAGATGGACATCGGCGGGTTCGACGGCGTCATCGAGCAGTGGAACGCCATGGGCGGCAGGCAAGTGACGGAGGAGATCAACGCCGCCGCAGGCTGACGCTATTCTCAGTATAGAGCCCGCCCAAAATGCTTGGGCGGGCTGCGGAAAAGGGATTGGCAAAGCAGCCCGCGGATCGCGGACGCAACTCGCAAAGGGAGGGGACCGGCCAATGCGCTCACGCAAATTATCGTTCGCCCGCAGGGAGCTGCCGCTGCATGTCATGATGATGCCCGGCCTTATAGCGCTGCTCATATTCTCCTACGTGCCGATGGCCGGCCTGATCATAGCGTTCCAAAAATTCAACCCGGCAAAGGGGCTGTTTGGCGGCAACCCGTTCAACGGGCTCGCCAATTTCGACTTCATCCTCTCGCTGCCGGACATATGGCGCGTGATCTACAACACCGTGTACATATCCCTCATGAAGATCTCGTTCGGCACGCTCGTCCCGATAGTCGTAGCGCTGCTGCTGAACGAGTGCAGGAGCCGCAAGCTCAAGCGGGTGATCCAGACCGGCGTGTATTTCCCGTATTTCCTGTCGTGGATCATCCTGAGCGGCGTCCTGATTGACATACTGTCGCCGTCGTCAGGCATCGTCGGCTCGGCGTTCAGGCTGTTCGGCGCGGAGCCGATCTACTTTCTAGGCGACAATCGCTGGTTCCCGTTCACGCTGATATTCACGGACATATGGAAGAACTTCGGGTTCAATAGCATTGTCTACCTGGCGGCGATAACGAGCATCGACCTGTCCCTCTACGAAGCGGCCGAAATAGACGGGGCGGGGCGGTGGAAGCAGACCCTGCACGTCACGCTGCCGGGAATGCGCATGGTCATCGTGCTCATGATGGTGCTGAGCCTTGGGAACCTGTTCAACGCGGGCTTCGAGCAGGTGTTCAACCTGTACACGCCGCAGGTGTTCGAATCCGGCGACATCATAGACACGCTCGTGTACCGCATTGGCCTTCAGCAGGCGCAGTTCGGCCCGTCCACGGCGGTCAGCCTGCTGAAGGCCGCCGTGTCCATGGCCATGATCTCCGTTTCATATTACGTGTCGTGGAGATACTTTGACTACCAGATTTTCTAAAAAAGGGGGGCGGCGCAATGCCACTTGACAGCGTAAATTTGGGCGGCGCGGGCGGCAACTCGCGGGCGCCCGGCGGAAAGGCCGGCCTCCCGCTGCGCTCGGTTCCGCGAAGGGCCTTCGGAGCCTTCAATATGGCGCTCCTGCTGCTGCTGGTCCTGCTGTGCCTGCTGCCGTTTTGGCACGTCGTTTCCGTGTCGCTGAGCGACGCCGCGCCCGTCATCGCGGGGCAGGTCACGCTCTGGCCCGTGCGCTTCACGCTGTCGGCGTACCGATACGTGCTGGAGCGCGGCGCCTTCTGGCGAAGCCTGCTCATAACGCTGGAGCGCGTGGCCCTAGGGCTCCCGCTGAACCTGTTCCTCGTGATCCTGTGCGCGTACCCGCTCTCCAAGCAAAAGGGCAGCTTTCATTTCCGAAGCGCGTACGTCTGGCTGTTTTTCGTCACGATGCTCTTTAACGGCGGCATGATCCCGAACTATCTGCTGATCGCGAACCTGAAGCTGCTCAATTCCATATGGGCGCTCGTGCTGCCCGGATGCCTGAACGTGTTCAACATCGTGCTGATGCTGAATTTCTTCCGGCAGATCCCAGGCGAGCTGGAGGACGCGGCGTTTGTGGACGGGGCGGGGCACTGGCGCATCCTGTGGCAGATATTCGTCCCAATCTCCGTGCCGTCAATCGCGACAATCCTGCTGTTTAGCTTGGTCGGGCACTGGAATTCATGGTTTGACGGCCTCATATACATGAAAAAGGCGGAATTTTACCCGCTGCAGACCTATCTGCGCTCCGTCATCATGACAATGGACTTCGAGCGGATGACCGCAACGGAGCTGGAGAGGCTGTCCAAGCTCAACGACCGCTCCGTGAAGGGGGCGCAGATCGTCATTGGCGCGATTCCGATCCTTATGGCGTACCCGTTCCTGCAGCGCTACTTCATCACCGGCATCACCCTTGGGAGCGTCAAGGGCTAGGGCGATGGGCGGCTACGAGCGCCGCCCCGGCGGGCGGCAGGTAGCAGGCAGTGGGTGTGCAAAAGGGCGGCGGGCGAGCGAGTGTGCGTGGGCAGGCGGGCAAGAGGGCGGCGGGCGAGCGGCGGGCCGCGCGCGAGTTCCAGGGACGGGTAGGCTGGCTGATTGGCCGGTTGGCTGATTGGCCGACTGGCTGACAGATTTCAGGAAAATATGCTCGCGAGCGCTTGGATTTGCCATGCTTCGCGAGCCCGGCGCAGGCGGGCAAGCGCGTTCCGCGACCGCGCACTGTGCGCCGCTCGACAGCGCCCGCGCGCGACGCCGCAACGCGCGCCGCGCCATAAAACACAGGGGCTTAGGCCCCGAAACTACGGAGGCCATATCCATGGGCAACGTCTTTCCAAGAACAGAAGTGGCGGGCGTGTCGCTGTCGCGCCTGATCATCGGCACCAACTGGCTGCTCGGCTACAGCCACACGAGCCCGTCGGCCG
>JAISFK010000454.1 GCA_031263625.1 Clostridiales bacterium | reverse complement strand
TCGGCGCTGCGGCCTTCTTCCGGGGGCGCGCTGCGCGCGATGCCGCACGCTATGCCGAACAGCGCCCACCAGATCGGGGCCGTGGATATCAGGTCGTCGTTGACGAGCCCCTGCACGAGGTAGGCCAGCCAGCCGGCGAAAAAGCACGCGGCGGCCCGCGCTGCGACCCGCGCTGCGGCGAGATCCGCGCGCGCTGCGGGCGGGCCGCCCGCCTGCCGAATGGACTTGCGGAGCCCCGCGAAATACTTCGCGGCGCTCGCGGCGCCCAGCGCGCTCAGCGCGAGAAACGCGAGCAGGGCCGGAATCCCGGCGCCGTAGGCGTAGCTCAGGTAGGCGTTGTGCGGCTTGGTCACGTAGATGCTGTACTGGCCGAGCCCCGCCACTTTGCCTATGTCCTCCTGCGGGAACGCGAACGTGATCGTGTCCATGCCGTAGCCCGCGAGCGGCCTGCGCGCGACGAGCCTGAGCGTTTCGCGCCAGATGTACAGCCGGCCAGAGCCCGGCGCGACGCCCGGCTCTGGGAAAACGGGCAGCGACACGGACGGCAGCGCGGCAGAGAGCGGCAGGAGCGAAGGCCCATAGGCCGGCCTGCCGGACGCGGGCATGAGCGCGCGGGGGAACGGAAGCGCGGGAGGGAGCGGGCGCACGGGGGGAATGGAGAGCGTTGCCGTGAGGGGGAGGGGGAGCGGGCGCGGGTCAAGAGGCCGAACCGGGCCGAGCGTCCCGGCGGAGAGAGCGGCCCATTGCCGAGGCGCGGGCGTGGGCGCGGGCGCGTGTGCCGGCGCGATCAGCTGAATGGGGGCGCGGATGGGGGCGGATGGCAACGAGGCGAGATCGGGCTGGAGCGCGCCAGACGGCGCCGCCGACGCGGGCTCCGCGCCGCCTAAATGATCGCCGCCGCCCAGCGCGACGCCGCTGTCGGGCAGGCCGCCTTCCGCCGCAACAACGCCGGCCGCTCCGGTTGCCCCGGTCGCCCCAGGCGCCCCGGTTGCCCCGGTCGCTTTGGTCGCCCCGGCCGCTCCGGTTGCCCCGGTCGCCCCGGCCGCTCTGGTCGCTCCGGTCGCCACGGCCACGCCAGCCGGCGCCTCCTGCCGGCCCGCTGCCGCCTGCGCGCTCAGCGAAAACGCCTTGAACATGCCGAACGTTTCCTCGCGCACCTGCGGATTGAACGCGGCCAGCGGCGCGAACACGAGGGCGCACGCGGCGAGCGCGGCCGCCGCGCAGGCGAGCCGCCTCGGCGTGAAGCCCCATACCAGCGCGGCCAGGACGATGACGGGCGCCATCACGAGCGCGGTGAGGAATCCGCTGGAGGACAGCGACGTCACGACGATGGAGAACATCGCCGCCACCATCGCGAGCGCGCGCGCCTGCGACGCGACCCACTTGGCCTGCGGCGACATGGCGCCCCGCGCCTTCCAGCGCCATTTCCCCCTGCCTGCGGAGGGCGCCCCGCCTGCAGGCGCGCCTGCGGCGGCAGCCCCTGCGGAAACTGCCCCGGCGGCAACAGCCCCGGCGGACGCCCTCCCCACAGAAGCGGCCCCCGCGGAAGCCGCTTCGGCCCCGGCCGCCCGGCGCGGCGGCTCGCCCGCGAACAGCAGCTTGGCCAGGAATATCGAAAACAGCACGCCGCCGAACCCGCTGAGGTAGTTGATGTTGCCGAACGTCGAAGTGAACGCCGCGGCGTCGGCGGCCCTCGCCCCGGCCGGAATGCCCAAAAAGAACTTGATCACTGGCGTGTCGATCATGTTCACGCCGAAGAAATTGAGCGCCGATATCAGCGCGTTCGCGATGCCGGCGGCGTACAGGGGCACAAAATAGCGCCCGTGCGGCCCGGCCTTCGACAGCACGTGGAACCCAAAGAAGAACAGCAGGCAGTAGCATACGTGCTCCAGCGTCCCGTCCAGCATGTATATGAAGCCGTTCAGCGCGATGCTTTTGTATTCGGACGCGAAAAACGAAACCATCAGAAAGAGGCACATCAGCGCCAGCGCCGCGTCAAATGGCGTCGCGCGCAGGACATGCGCCGACGCGAGGAGCTTGTACAGAAACAGCCCCAGCATGGCGGCGACAGCCGCGTAGAGGATGATCATTTTGACGTGCGTGAACGTGTCGTACACCGCGCCCGTGTCCACCGCCGTCGTGTTCGTTATCTTAGGGGCCACGTAGTCCAGCCTGACCATGCGGTAGGCCAGCGGGATCAGGGTCAGGGCCACGACCGCGACCGCGGACATGGCCCTGTCGGCGAAAGCCTCCGCCCTGCCGGCGCGCACCCGCGCCCCCCGCGCCCCCCGTGCGCCCCTGAGCGGGCGCTGCGGGCGTTTCTGCTGCTTGCGATTAGCGCCTGCCATACGTCATCCCTGCCCTTCCGCGCCCGCCGCCGCGCCGCCCAGCTCCCTTATGGCCTGGGCGGCCGCCGCGTCGCCGGCGTTTTCGTAGCAGAAAGCGAGAACGCCCATGAAGCTGTCGTTCATGGCCAGCAGCGGGTTCATCTCCAGCGCTCTTTTCGCGTGGGGGAACAGGGCGTCCGCGTTGTTCATGCCTATCTCGCAGTCGAGCTGCTTCAGCTCCAGCACATACGAGTCCGGGTATTCCTGCTGCAGGCGCTCGAACACGCCGCGCGCCTCGTCGTAGCGCTGCTCGTCCATGAGCGCGTTCGCCCGCTCGTACTCGCCGTACAGCTCCGCGTGCCGCCCGTTCTCGCCGCCGGCCAGCCCGGCCGCCACGAGCACGGCGACGAGCAGCGCGGCGACAAACAGCGTAAACGCGGCGTTCGCGTTCCGCCCCCACAGCCTTGCTCTGTTTTCCGGCAAAATCTCAGCCCTTCCTGTCGCTCTGCGTTCATGTACGCTATTTGAAAAATCAGACCGCGCTGTGCCGCGCGGGCTGCGCTCCGGGGAGGCCTAGGCCCTTCTGGATTGAAGTCAATCCATATTATGTCTCCAAATTCGGGCGTCACAGCAATTCTCTCCCTCGTGCAACGCCGCCGTCTTCCCAGTCAAAGCGGTCTATGCCCGGAGTATATCCCTCCAGCAGATCTTCAACGGTCGCCGTGCGCTTATCAGACGAGGGCGAAACAATTATTTTGTCGGCTTCGGCAGTCAGTGAAACGCTGTCGCCAAGCGAAATGCCTCGCCTCGCAAGAACAACCTTGGGCACAGAAATACAATAATCTTCGCCATTTTTTATGATGTAAGCGGTCATTCTCTGTCGCCCCTCCCACAGCCTTGCTCTGTTTTCCGGCAAAATCTCAGCCCTTCCTGTCGCTCTGCGTTTATGTATGGCTATTTGAAAAATCAGACCGCGCTGTGCCGCACGGGCTGCGCTCCGGGGAGGCCCAGGTCCGCGCCCTTCTGGTATTCGTCGATGCGGTCCAGCACGCCGATGCCATCGCTGTCCAGTTCCAGCTCGTCGATTATCTGCTCGCGGGACTTGTTTTTGGCCAGCTTAATGCTAATCTGCCGGACAAGCCGCAGCGTCAGTCCGTTCTCTGTGCCTTTTTTCATGCCCGTTTCCTCGCCTTTTTGGAAGCCTATTTCCTCGGCCACCTCAAGAATTTTCAGCTTTGTCATCTGGATGTCCTCCCAAATTTGTTTCAGCTCCTGGCTGCTGACGACCCTGTTCGACACCATCATCATCAGCGCGAACA
>JAISFK010000409.1 GCA_031263625.1 Clostridiales bacterium | reverse complement strand
CCCGTGAGGAACGGGGAAACCGCGCTTTCCCGTTCCGACTTGGGTTGCGGGCGCCGCCTGCTTTGGCATCAGCCCGCCCAAGGCGAAAGTGCGCGATAAATTGAGGCTTGCGGGCGCATGACCGCAATAGACGGCAAAAAGTTGGCGCCTGCTTTGGCATCAGCCCGCTCAAGGCGAAAGCCGCCAACGCCGCGCGGACGAGCGCGGCGCGGGCGCGAAGCGCCCGGGAGGAACGGGGAAACCGCGCTTTCCCGTTCCGGCTTGGGTTCCGGGCATAGCCCGCTTGAATATCAGCGGCCCGACAGACTGGGCTGGCTAGACAACTTAAAAAGGAATGGTTTCTAATTATATGCAAATGGCGCCAGTAAGCGTGAGCAACATAAGGAACATAGCCATAATCGCGCACGTCGATCATGGCAAGACGACGCTCGTGGACAGCATGTTCAGGCAGAGCGGGATTTTTCGGAGCAACGAGCAGGTGCGCGAGCGCGTGATGGACTCCAACGACCTTGAGCGCGAGCGGGGCATAACGATCCTGTCCAAGAACACGGCGGTGCATTACGGCGGCGTCAAGATCAACATCGTGGACACGCCGGGGCACGCGGACTTCGGCGGCGAGGTCGAGCGCGTGCTGAAGATGGTCAACGGCGTGCTCCTGCTCGTGGACTCATACGAGGGGCCGATGCCGCAGACGCGCTTCGTGCTGAAAAAGGCGCTCGAGCTGGACCTCGTGCCGATCGTCGTGATAAACAAGGTGGACAGGTCGGAGGCGCGGCCCGCCGAGGTGCTGGACGAGGTGCTGGACCTGTTCATCGAGCTGGGCGCGGACGACGCCCAGCTGGACTTCCCCGTCGTGTACGCCTCGTCCAGGGACGGCTGGGCGACGCTCGACCCGCAGGAGCTAGCGTCGGGCGCCGAGCAGGACTCCGACGCGCTGACGCCGCTGTTCCGAACGATCGTGGACAGCGTGCCGCCCCCGTCGGGGTATCCGGACAGGCCGTTCCAGCTGCTGATCTCCAACATCGACTACGACGAGTACGTCGGCCGGATAGCCGTCGGCCGGATCGAGCGCGGCTCGGCCCGCTACGCGCAGCAGGCCGTCGTGTGCGGGCGCGGCGGCGGGCGGCGCGCCGAGAAGATCACCCGTCTCTACGCGTTCGAGGGCCTGAAGCGGATCGAGGTCCAGGAGGCCGGGCTGGGCGACATCGTGGCCGTCGCGGGGCTGGGCGACATAAACATCGGCGACACGGTGTGCGACGCCGAGGCGCCGGAGCCGCTGCCGTTCGTGAGCATCGACGAGCCGACCATCGCGATGACGTTCAGCGTCAACAACAGCCCGTTCGCGGGCCGCGAGGGAACCTACGTCACGTCGCGGCACCTGCGCGACAGGCTGTTCCGGGAAGTGGAGACGAACGTGAGCATGCGCGTGGACGAAACGGACTCGCCCGACGCGTTCAAGGTGTCCGGCAGGGGCGAGCTGCACCTCTCGATCCTCATAGAGACGATGCGCAGGCAGGGCTACGAGTTCCAGGTGTCCAAGCCCAAGGTCATCATGCGCGAGGAGGAGGGGCGGCTGCTCGAGCCGGTGGAGCACCTCACGGCGGACGTGCCGGAGGCGTTCGTCGGCGTCACGATAGAGAAGCTGGGCATGAGGAAGGGCGAGATGATCAACATGCGCGCGAACGCGGACAGCTTCACGCGCATCGAGTTCCTGATCCCCGCCAGGGGGCTCATCGGCTTTCGGTCAGAGTTTTTGACAGACACCAAGGGAAATGGTATCATGAATCATGTGTTCCACGGGTTCGAGCCGTACAAGGGCGACATACAGGCCAGGCGGCGCGGCTCGCTCGTCGCCTGGGAGGGCGGCGAGGCCATGACCTACGGGCTGTACAACGCCCAGGAGCGCGGGGCGCTGTTCATCGCGCCGGGAACGAAGGTCTACGAGGGCATGGTCGTCGGCGAGAACTCGCGCGAGGACGACATGGCCATCAACATATGCAAGAAGAAGCACGTGACGAACATTCGAGCGGCGGGCTCCGACGAGGCCATGCGCCTGACGCCGCCCCGGCTGCTGAGCCTCGAGCAGGCGCTGGAGTTCATAGCCGACGACGAGCTGATGGAGGTCACGCCGCAGAACATCCGGCTCAGGAAGCGGATACTGGACACGGAGCAGCGCGCCAAGGCCAAAAGCAGGCAGGAGAAAGAGGCGTGACGGCTGGCGGCGCGGGCGCGCGGAAGCGCTGGAGCGGCAGCTTATGGCGCGGTAGCGCTGGAGCGGCAGCTTATGGCGCGGACGGGAGCGCGGCGGGCAACAACAGGACGCGCGGCGGTAGCTTGCGGCGCGAATAGGCGCGGCGGGCGGGAGCGCGGAGGGGCAACAGCTTGCGGCGCGGGCGCGACAGGGCATACGGGGGCGGCGCGGGCGCGGCAGGGCATACGGGGGCGGCGCGGCGCCAGCAGGACGCACAAGGGCGGGGCGGCACGGCGCGACGCCGGCAGGCGGCAAGAGGGTTTGATGGCGAAATCGCAAAAAGGGCATAAATACGTCAGCGGGCTGCTGCTGCTCTGCCTGGTGCTGCTGCTGTTGCTGTTGTCAACGCTGGCGGGCGCCATGCTTTCGTACTCGTATGTCCGGCGCACGCAGGAAAACCTGAAGAACCCCAAGGAGATCGTCATCCCGGCG
>JAISFK010000354.1 GCA_031263625.1 Clostridiales bacterium | reverse complement strand
CTGGCGCATCCATGTCCGCGGAGGCCAGCGGCCCCGCCTCTATGTCCGCGGCCGCCAGCGGCAGGAAGCCGCCGTCGATGCCGGTCAGCGCGTAGCCTTTTTCGGTGATGGTCAGGCTGGCCAGCTGCAGGCCCGGCGAGCGGAATATCCTTTTGAGGGCGGCGGTCTGCCCCGCGTCCGAGAAGTCGGCCCTGTGCGCGCCGGCGACCGACGCTATCAGCGCCCTCTCGCTCGTGCCGTCGGCCCTCAGCCCGACAAGCAGCGACAGGTTGCCGTGCGGCTCGTATATCCTGTCGATGATCTCCCAGTCGAACGGCTCGACGGCTATGACGCCGCGATCCGACAGCTTTTTGTCCAGCAGCGTCTGGGCCAGCGACGCGATGAAGCTTCGGAATATGTTCCCGGCGCCGAAATGCACCCAAGCCGGGTCAGCCAGCGTGGCCTCCCGCATGGCGCCGAGCCCGAACCTCGGCAGCCTGACCCCCGCCGCCTCCCATTCCGCCCGCCTCGAATCGCCAAGCTCGTCTGTTCGCAAATGCAGCATGTCGCCATCTCCCTTCTTTAAGCGGGCCGCGCCCGCAAGCCGCTAATGCTATTCTTGCGCCCCCGCGCCGCTCGTCTTGTCCGCCGCCCCCGCGCCGCTCGCATTGCCCCCCGCGCCGCTCGTCTTGTCCACGGCCTCCCAAAGCCCCAGCAGGTAGTTCGCCCCGATGGCCCTGTCGTACAGGCCGTATCCGGGGCGCGCCTTTTCGCCCCATATCATGCGCCCGTGGTCCGGCCGGACATAGCCGTCGAAGCCGCCCGCGTGCAGCGCCCTGACGATCGCGAACATGTCCAGGTCGCCGCAGGCGCTGAGGTGCGCGGACTCGTCAAAGTCGCGCTCGGCCAGGTGCTTGACGTTGCGGATGTGCGCGAACGGTATGCGCCCGGCAAACTCGGCGGCGATGGCCGGGATGTCGTTGCCCGTGTTGGAGCCCAGGCTGCCGGTGCACAGCGTCAGGCCGTTTGCGGGGCTGTCGTGCAACGCGAGGAAGCGCCTGATGTTCCGCGCGTCGCAGATGATCTTGGGCAGGCCGTATATGGGCCACGGCGGGTCGTCGGGGTGGATGCCCATCCTGACGCCGCAGCGCTCCGCCTCCGGGATGACGGCCGCGAGGAAGTAGCGCAGGTGCTCCCAGTACGTCTCCTCGTCCATGCCCTTGTAAAACTCTATGTCCTCGGCTATCGTGCGCAGGCGCTCCGGCTCCCAGCCGGGCAGCGAGAAGCCCTCCGACTTGCCCAGCGTGGAGTCCACGATGGCCTGCGGGGTTTTCGCGAGCACCTCGCTGTGCCGGTACGACAGCGCGCGGCTCCCGTCCGGCAGCTCGCGCGCCATGTCGCTGCGCGCCCAGTCGAGCGCGGGCATGAAGTTGTAGCAGATGCACTTCACGCCCGCGCCGGCCATGTTCCTTATGGACTCGATGTAGTTCTCGATATACCTGTCGCGCGACGGCAGGCCCTTTTTTATGTCCTCGTGGACGTTGTAGCTCTCGATCACTTCCATCTCGAGCCCGGCGCCGTTCAGCTCCTCTTTCAGCGCCGCCAGCATGTCCGGCTGCCAGACCTCGCCGACCGGGATGTTCGGGAAGCACGTCGCGACGCCGGATATGCCGGGCGTCTGCCGGATCTGCTGCAGCGTCACGCTGTCGTCGCCGTATGGGAACCACCGCAATATCATTTTCACGTTGATGAGCCCTCCCTCTTTTATGATAGAGATTATACTACAAGCCGCGCGATATTGGAACCGATATTGGAACGCGCGCCCGACGACCTCGCGCCCGGCCTAGCGCCCGCGAATATGCCTGCGGCCTCGCGCCCCGCCTGCGGGCCGCCCTGCGGGGCCGGGGACGTGACCGGATCGCCGCGCCGGCCGCGCCGCCCAAATTTGCAAAACGGCCGGTTTCGTGCTAGTATAATACCTTGGCGGGGGAACGCGGGGGGAACGCGGAGGAATATTTGCGCTTACGGAGGCTTGGCGGAGCGACAATGCGGACAAAAAGACATAGGCCCGATCGCAACAACATCCTGAAAATTATCGTGATCGCCGTTGACCTGCTGCTGATAAACGCCTCCTACCTCATTGGACTGTACATACGCTTTCTGGGGCACCCGCCGGCGGCCAACCTGAACCCGTTCGTCGCCGCGGCCCCGTTCCTGACGCTGTCGTCGCTCGCCTACATCGACGTCTTCGGGCTGCTGCAGTTCTTCCGCAAGTCGCGCCGGTCGATCATCTCGTCCGTGTTCAAGCTCGTCTTCATGCAGGCGCTTACGACCACCGCGATAACGTATTTTTTGGGCGGGTTCGCGTTCCCGAGGACGGTGCTCCTGTACGCCCCCGCCATCCAGGTCGTGCTGCTGTCTGCGTGGAACTGGGCCATGCTCTCCCTGCGCGACGCGCTCACGGGCAAGACGTCCGTCATGCTCGTGGGGGGCAGGGAGGCCGCGGGCGCCGTCCTGGACAGGCTGTCCCGCTCGCGCCTGCGCGACCGCATGGACGTCAGGCATGTGCTCGACCCGTCCGAAAAGGCGGCCATCGTGAAGCTGATACCCGCGTCGGACGAGGTCATCCTGTGCTCGCAGCTGCCGCAGGAACTGAAGATGGAGATCATGGTGCAGTGCGCGAACAGCAGGAAGGTGGCATACCTCGTGCCGGAGGTGTTCGAGATCTCGCTGCTGCGGAGCAAGGTGGTGCACTTTGACGACCTGCCGGTGCTCATGCCGGGCCGGCTGGACCTGTCGTTCGAGCAGCGCTTCTTCAAGCGGGCGTTCGACCTGGCCGCGACGCTCGCGGCGCTGCCGCTGCTGCTGCCGTTCCTCGCCGCCGCGGCCGCGGCCGTCCGGCTCACGTCGCCCGGAAAGGCGCTGTACAGGCAGGAGCGCATGACGGCCGGGGGCCGGGTGTACCAGATATACAAGTTCCGGACGATGCGCGAGGGCGCGGAGGCCGAAACCGGCCCCGTCAAGTCGCCCAAGGGCGACGACCGCGTGACGGGGGTGGGCCGGTTTCTGCGCCGCTACCACATAGACGAGCTGCCGCAGCTGCTCAACGTGCTCAAAGGCGAGATGAGCCTTGTCGGCCCGCGCTCCGAGCGCCCCTACTTCGCGGAGCAGTACAGCAGGGACATAGAGGGCTACGGCATACGCAGCAACGTCAAGGCGGGGCTGACGGGCTACGCGCAGATCTACGGGCACTACGGCACGCTGCCGGAGTACAAGCTGAAATACGACATCCTCTACATAAAAAACTACTCGCTGCTGCTCGACATCAAGCTGCTACTCCAGACGGTCAGCTCCGTGCTAAGGGAGGGCGGCGCGTAGGCTCGCGCGGGCGGCTGGCGCGGGCAATGCGTAAGCTCGCGCGGCCGCGCGGGCGAAAAGCCTGGCGCGGGCCTGAGCGCCGCCGGCGCAGGGCCGCAGGCTCGTGCTGGCGGCCTGCCGGCTGGCTGCCTGGCACATTACGGGCGCGTCATTTGCCGACTGCCCTGCCTGCGCATCACGTTCGCGTCACGGGCGCGCCGCGGGCCGGCTACGGGCCATGCGCCGCCCTCGTCTCGCCTCGCATGGGCGCGAGCGGGCGCGGCGCACGCGGGCGCGGCGGCATTTTGCGCATCGCAGGCTGTTTGCGCCGCATGGCGGGCGCTTATACGGCGCGGACGGCGTCTTTGCCCGCAGGCTCGCCGCCC
>JAISFK010000337.1 GCA_031263625.1 Clostridiales bacterium | reverse complement strand
CGACTGCGGAGCTGGGCAGCGCCGCCGCCGGAGCGGGGGCAGGGCAGGGCGCGGAGGCGGAACTGGAGGCGGGGCGGGGCGCCGGCTCAGGCGGGGCCGCGTCGCCGCGCATACTCGTCGTTGACGACGAGCCCGTCAACATACAGGTGCTGAACAACCTGCTCACGATGCACGGCTACGCCGCGATATCCGCGTACAGCGGCGCGAGCGCGCTGGAGATGATAAACGGCGGGCTCACCTTCGACCTGATCCTGCTGGACGTCATGATGCCCAAAATGTCCGGGTACGAGGTCTGCCGGCAGCTCAGGACCAAAAATTCGCTGTTCGACCTGCCTATCGTCATGCTCACCGCGAAGAACCAGATACAGGACGTCGTGCTGGGCTTCCAGTCAGGCGCGAACGACTATATCCAGAAGCCGTTCGACAAGGAGGAGCTGCTGGCCCGCGTCAGGACGCTGCTGGAGCTGAGGAACGCGTCGGCGGCCGCCATGGCCGCGGCCAGGGCGAAAAGCCAGTTCATCGCCAACATGAGCCACGAGATCCGCACGCCGCTGAACGCGATCATCGGCCTGGCCAACATCCTGCGCAAGACGCGCATGGACGAGCGGCAGCGGGACTACATCGACAAGCTGTGCCGGGCGTCCTCCGCGCTGCTGGGCATCATCGACGACGTCCTCAATTTCTCGAAGGCCAGCGCGGGCGACATATCGCTGGAGCACGAGCCGTTTGACGTCAGGCAGCTCTTTGGCGATCTTGAGGCGCTGTTCAGGGAGCTGGAGGCCGAATCCGGCACGTCCCTGCGCTTCGAGCTGGATCCGTCCCTGCCCGCGACGCTGGTGGGGGATCCGGCGAGGCTGAGGCAGGTGTTCATGAGCCTGATAGGCAACGCCTTCAAATTCACGGAGAAGGGCTCGGTCACGGTTCGGGCGGCGGTTATGGCGCCGGGAGGCGGCGCGGAAGCGAGCGGCGGCGCGGGGCTGGGCGCAGGAATGGCGCCGGGCGATGGCGAGAAACTGGGCGGCAGAACGAGGCTAGGCGCTGAGATGGCGCCGGGAGGCGGCGCGGGAGCGAGGGATGGAACGGCGCTGAGTGGCGGCGGCGCGGAATTGGCAGGTGGCACAGCGCTGAGTGGCGGCGGCATGGGGCCGGGCAGCGTTATGGAGCTGGGCAGCGACGCGCGGCCGGATGGCGGCACAGCGCCGGGGAGCGGCACTGACGCGGGCAATGGCACGGACGCGGGCGGCGGCGCCGTCGTCCTGCGCTTCGACGTGGAGGACACGGGGATCGGCATGAGCGCCAGCCAGACCGAGAGCATTTTTTCCGCGTTCAGCCAGGCGGACGGCTCATCGACGCGCAAGTACGGCGGGATCGGCATCGGGCTGACCCTGACGCGGCAGATTCTGGAGCTGATGGGCGGGGCGATCTCCGTTTCCAGCGTGGAGGGCAGGGGCACCGTTTTCAGCTTCACGTGCCCGTTCGGCATAGGCGGCGCGCCGGGCGGCAAGCTACCGTTCGGCGGCGGTCTGGTTGCCGGCGTGGGCAAGACTGGCGGCGAGTCGGCTGGCGGCGGCCGGAGCGGCGGCGCGGAATGGGCCGGCGACGGCCAGACGACCGGCGCGCAGGCGGCAGACGGCGCGCAAGCCACAGGCGCGGAGGCGCCCGGCGACGAATCCGGCGGCGACGAATCAAGCGACGGCGAGGGCAACGCCGTTTTGCGCGGGCTGCGCGTCCTGCTCGTCGAGGACAACGAGATCAACGCCATCATAGTGACGGAGCTGCTGTCCGCAGTCGGGGTGAGCGTGGCGACTGCCGGGAACGGAAAAGAGGCGCTGGACGCGCTGGCCGACGCGACTGCCGCCGCCGCTGCAGGCGAGGATCAGTCCGGGAACCTGTCCGAAAGCCTGCCAGAAAGCGCGTCCGTGAGCCTGCCCGAAATCGGCGAGGGCCATTCCGGGGGCGACGCGACCCGCGCAAGCGGCCTGCCATTCGATCTGGTGCTCATGGATCTGCAAATGCCCGTGATGGACGGCTACGAGGCCACGCGGATCATAAAGAGCTCGGCCGAGTACGCGGACATCCCGATCATTGCGCTGACGGCCCACGCCTTTCCGGAGGACAGGGAGCGCTGCCTCGAGCTTGGCATGCAGGAGCACCTGACGAAGCCCATCAACGTGGACATGCTCTACAGGACGCTGCGCGGCGTCGCCCGCGCCGCGCGGGGCAGGCCGATCGCGGTATAGCGGCTTATAGGCGCGTAACCGCGCTTTTCCGTTCCGGCTTGGGTTGCGGGCGCAGAACCCGCTTGGGATTATGGTAAATTCAAATGCTCGTCAGTATAAAGCGGCCTTTCGCGCGCGGCGCAGCAAGACGCGCGGGAACGGGCCGACAGGAGGTTTTGCCAAATGATGGACTGCGAGGCTTATTTTGAGGACATGCGGCGCTTGCGGAAATCCGGCTCGCCCAAGGGGATCGCCTCCGCGTGCTGCGCGAACGGGCTCGTGATTGAGGCCGTGATGCGCCTGGCGAAGGAGAGGGGGCGCACCTTGCTTGTCGAGGCCACCGCCAACCAGGTGAACCAGGACGGCGGCTACACCGGCATGCGCCCGCTGGATTTTCGCCGGTTTGTCGAGGGGCTGGCCGACGGGTGCGGCTTCCCGCGCGGCCGCCTCATGCTGGGCGGCGACCACCTGGGGCCGCTCGCGTGGCGGGCGCTGTCCGAGGCCGAGGCCATGGGCCGGGCCGTGGCGCTCGTCGAGGAATATGTGAGGGCGGGGTTCGACAAGATACACCTCGACACGAGCATGAGGCTGGGCGGCGACGACCCCGGCGCCAGCCTGCCGGACGCGCTCATCGCGGAGCGGGGCGCCAGGCTCTGCGAGGCTGCGGAGAGCGCGCACGCGGCCTGCGCTCGCGACGGGACGCGCGCCTTTGCCCCCGTCTACGTGATCGGCAGCGAGGTGCCGACGCCCGGAGGGCCGCAGCACGGCGAGGCGGGCGAAGGAGGCGAGACAGGCGAGGGGGGCGAGGCTGGCGCTCCGGAGGCGACGTCGCCCGCGGCCTGCCGCGCGTCCATCGAAGCGTACAGAGAGGCTTTCGGGCGCCGCGGGCTGTCCGGCGCGTGGCGGCGCGTCGTCGCCTTTGTCGTGCAGCCCGGCGTGGAATTTGCCGGCGACGTCTTTTACCCGTACAGCCCCGAAAAGGCGAAGGCGCTGTGCGCCGTGCTGGACGGCGAGGACGGCCTGGTGTTCGAGGGCCACTCCACGGACTACCAGCCGGCGGGCGCTTTGCGCCGCATGGCGGAGGACGGCATCGCGATTCTGAAGGTGGGGCCGGCGCTCACATTTGCGCTGCGCGAGGCGCTGATGAGCCTCGAGCGGATCGAGCGCGCCCTGCTACGCGGGAGCACTGCCCCGCTCAGCGATTTTTCGGCCTGCCTGGAGCACGCCATGCTCTCGGACGAGTCGCAGTGGGCGGGCCACTATCGCGGGAGCGGCGTGGAAAAGCGCCTCGCGAGGATGTACAGCTTCTTCGACCGCGCCCGCTACTACCTTGGACGCCCCGAGGTCGAGCGCGCCATAGAGCGACTGCTCGCGAATCTCGGAGCGCGCGCGCCGCTGCCCCTGCCGCTGCTAAGCCAGTTCATGCCGATGCAGTTCGCGAAGGTCTGCGAGTCGGGCTTGGAGGCGGCGCCGAGGGCGCTGCTCGCGGACTGCGTGCAGTCGCGGTACGACGGCTATCTCAGCGCCACTGCGGGATAGTGCCTTACAGGTGCAAAATCGTTTTCCGTTCCGACTTGGGTTGCGGGCGTAGCCCGCTTTGGAGAGGAATCATTATGATACGCTGCGTTATTTTTGACTTGGACGGCACGCTCTCCGACACGGCCAAGGCGACCATGCCGGCCATCTGCGCCGCCGCCGCCGAATTTGGCCTCCCGGCCGCGACGGAGGCCGCGATCAAGTCCGCGATGGGCTATGCGTCCGACGCTTTCTACAAAATCCTCTTTCCGGACGCCGCCCCCGGCCTGCTCGCGCCGTTCGCGGAGCGGGCGGACCAGCTGGAGTCCGAGATGATCCGCTCGCTTGGCGGCGCCGTGCTGTTCGACGGCGTCAAATCCGCGCTTGCCGAGCTCGCGGCGGCGGGGGTCGCCATGCACATCGCCAGCACGGGCAGCGAGGGGCACGTCGGCGACGTGCTGTCCGCGTCCGGCATACGCGGCTATTTTGCCGGCGTTTCCTGCGACGAGCCGGAGAAGGCGGCGATGGTCGGCAGGATAAAGCGGGCGCGCGCGGACGCCGCCGGGCGGCATTTGCCGGACGAGAGCTTCGCCATGGTAGGCGACAAGCGGATTGACGCGGATGCGGCGCGGCAAAACGGCATCCTGTCCGTCGGCGCGGCCTACGGCTACTGCGGCCGCCCCGAGCGAGAGCTGTTCGACGCGATCGCCCGCCACCCAAGCGAGTTGCGCGCGCTATTGCTCCGCGCCGCGTGATGCGCGGAAGCGGCAATAAGTCCGCAATAAGTCCGCAAGGAATGGTCGCAAGGGGGCCCGCAATAAGGCCGCAAGGAGGTCGCGCATGGGCGGCATGCTGCTATCCATATATGAAACGTTCCTCGCCCATTACGGCGACTTGCGCTGGTGGCCCGCAAAAACGCCATACGAGGTGATGGTCGGAGCGGTGCTGACCCAAAACACGGCGTGGGGCAACGTCGAGAAGGCCATCGCCAACTTCGGCGAGAACCTGTCGCCCGAAGCCGTGGCGGGCGCCAGCCTTGAGGAGCTGGCGAATATAATTCGCCCGGCCGGCTTCTTCAACCAGAAGGCGGTCTATCTGAAAGCCGTGACGGCGTGGTACGCCGGCTACGGCTGCGACGTGCCGTCCGTCCAGCGGGAGCCGCTCGGCAAGCTGAGAGCCGAGCTGCTGTCCACGAATGGCGTCGGGCAGGAAACCGCCGATGCAATACTGCTGTACGCGTTCGGGTT
>JAISFK010000327.1 GCA_031263625.1 Clostridiales bacterium | reverse complement strand
TTAGCAAGCAGGGCATACGTCAATACCTTTTCGGTATTGGCGTATGCGGCTTGTTGGGGTTTCACCCCAAGCCCGGAGCACAACGGGGCGCTGCGCACCCCGTTGCTTGAAGCCGCGCTCCGCGCGTCTGCTGTTGCCTGCGGGAAAGAAATTTCGCGTCAGATTTCCAGTTCTGAGCGGCGCGGGCGCTCGCGGTTTTGCTCCACGCCGAGCATGCGCGCGGCGTTGGATTTCGCGCTGCAGAGGTCTTTGAATTTTTGGTTCGCCGCCTTGTACTCGGAGTACAATGGGCGCTTCTGTTTTTCGAGTTCCGCCCACTGCTCGCGAAGCTGGCTTATGCTCGGCAGCTTGCCGTTTTTCGCGGAGCCGTGTTCGCCAAAATATTTTTTCGCCGCCTTGTGGAGAACAATATCGGCGCGGTTGGCTTCAAAAAAATCTTTGTCCCAGCCGCTCCTTTTGTAGGCGCTGTATGCGCTTAGGGTTTTGCCGTAAGTCCCGATCTGTTTCTGCAAGCCGTTGATCTCCCCCTGGCGGATTTCAAGCTCGCGGATTCGTCTCCGAACCGCCGCCGCGCCGCCGCAGGCGTCGGAGCATTTACGTTCAAGCTCCTCATAAGAATCGATGCCGGATTCCTGAACGTAGATGAGGGTTTTTGCCATGCGCTTCACGTTCTCGACTTTCGCCCATTGCCCAAAGCCCTTGCCATAGCCTTCCCGCATTTTTGCCTGTATGTCGATGAGCAGCCGGGGAGCTTTCGCGTTTGTTTCGCGAAGCGGCTTCGGCTCAAATTTCATCTCGCCGGACAGGCGGGCGCGCAGGTCGCCCTCGCGATAGCCGGCGGGGAGAGAGCTGAGCCTGGCAAACCTCCGCGCGCCCGGCAGCCTGACCGCGGCGCGGGCGCCAAGCCTGGCCTCGCATCCGAGCGATTTCAGCTCCGCTATAAAGCCCTCCCACGACTTGCATTTCGGCAAAACGCTGTCGATGGCGAACGCGAGCTGCTCCCGGTTGCCGAGCGGCTTCGCGTTGCCCAGCCACTTGTCGTAGCTCCTGCCTTTCCCCCGCGGGCTCTCAATAACCGACAGCCCGCGGGACAGGCAAATCGTGTCGGAAATCTTCTGCAGCGCCAGCCCCGACCGCTTGAAGTTTCGGAACTTGCGCGAGCAGTCCAGCGATGTGGAATTGAACACAGTGTGCGAGTGAATGTGCGCCTTATCGACATGCACGGCTACGACGAAAGCGTGCCGCCCTTTCGTAAGCGCCATCGCCGTATCCCACGCGACTTTGCCGGCAGTCTCCGCGTCGATTTCCCCCGGCTTGAACGACTGGCGCAGATGGTAGCCGATCACATCGCGCCCGCCTTGGTCGCGCCCGGTTTTGACGGCGTACTGCCGCTTCGCGAGCGCGAACTCCTGCGGCGCCGTCAGCGGGTCGCACTCATGCGACAGCACCAGCTCGCCGCCCCTCGTCTTGCCGCCGTTTTCGATATAATCGGCGGAGCGCCGCAGGACGGATTCGATTGAACCCGCCCCGGCGTGCAGCGCGATAAGCCTCGTTGCCGCCATAGCGCCCCCTCCCTAAAACTTCGCGAGCTTCGCCATAACCTTGCCGAACAGCTCGCGGCACTCGGCAAGCTGCGCGCCGACGCGCGCGACGTCTTCCCGGCAAGCGTGGCCGCCGGAATTGGCGCGCCGCGCCAGCTGGTTGACATTGTTCGCCGTAATGCTCATCAAGCGCGACACCTCCCGTATTTCCGGCATTTCAATCTTGAATATGCCGCCGTCCAGGCACATGCGCCTGACGAACGCGCTGGCGTTCGCAATGCCGACGAGAGCCATGTTGCGCTCAATTTTCGCCTTTTCCTCCGGCGAGATTTTGACGTACAGGGCCTTCGACTTGGCCTGCTTTTTCGGCGCGGCGCCGGCGGCAGCCATCGTTGCGTTTTTCTCCGATAGCCTCATATTGCTGCCCTCCATATTTTTGCTGAAATCAAAGAGGGACAAGCGGGGCATCGTTTTTTCGTGTCCCCCTTGTCCCTGTTGTTCCTGTTGTTCCTGTTGTTCCTGTTGCCCCGCTCACATTCGGCTTGGCGAGCCTATCCAGCCGCCGTAAATTCAGCGTCAACAATATGTTCGCGAGGGAACGGGGGCAAGCCGCTCTGAATCGGCTGCCCCTCTTGCCCTTCTTCGGGCATAATCCACACCCAATCGGCGGCGCGGCGCGCAGACCGCACTCCAAGCGCGGACTTGGCGCGCTTCATCGTCTTTTCGCAAATGCCGAGCGCCGCTCCGCGCCGCATGGCCTCGCTCGCGGGGCACTCGCCGGATTCGAGCGCGCACTCGATAACCGCCATCGCGCGCTCAAGCTGGCTTTCGCCGCTGCAACCGGCCTTTTTCGCGGCCTTGCCGCCCAGAAGCTCGTCGAGCGTAATCTCCGCCGGGCCAAGCCACGCGAGCGCCCCGCCGCTCTCGAAGCCGAACGCCTGCGGGGTTCCGGGCGCGGCCAGATTGCTTTTGGCGTGGACGAACGCCCTCTTTTCCCCGTCGGACGGCAGCCGGCCGACGAACAGCGCGCTCCGCGCCGCCGCCATAATGTCAATGGAGCCAAGCCCGCGGTAAAGCCCGCCGCCGCCCTTTTTGTTCAAATGCCCCACAAGGCAAACCGCGCAGCCCGAGCGCCCGGCAATGCCCGCGAGGCATGACATCGCGGGCCTGATCGCGTTCGCGCTGTGCAAATCCACGCCCCGCGTTATGCCCTGGATCGGGTCAATCACGCAGATCGCCGCGCCCGTCGCGAGTATGGCCTGCTCAATGCGGCCGTCAAAGACATTCAGCGGGCGGTCGCTGTCGTCGATGGAGTGCACTCGCTCCAAATCCGCGCCGTACCGCCGCAATCGCGGGCGAATTGTGTCGGCAAGCCCGTCCTCCGCCGAATAGTACATCGCGCGGGCCGGCGCCCTCGCCGGGTTGCCGAACAGCGGCGCGCCATTTGTCAGCGCGGCGACTATCGCAAGCATCATCGCGGTTTTGCCCTCGCCCGGCGTTCCCAGAACAAGCGTGATTTTGCCTGCCGGAATGTACGGCGCGGCGAGCATTTCCGCGGGCTTTTCCTCCACGTCCGCGACCGTGATTATTCTGACGTTCTCACCCATGGCGCCATTTCCTCCAAAAAAAATTTCCGGGCAAAAGTCCGGGCAGAGCAAATCGGGCGGCTCGCGTTTCCGCAAGCCGCCCGATTGCCGTGGCTATGCCGTCGCTGATGCTGTCGCGGCGGCTTTCTTCGCGCGGTCCTGCCGCGCCCAGTTTCGCTTGCGCTCGCGCCTCCGCGCTTCGCGTTCCGCATGCTTCCCCTGCCCGGCCCCTGCCTTCGCCGCGGTTTCCTCCGGCGCGGGTTCGGGGGATTCGCCCGGCTGCACGGCTTTCTTTTTCGCATACCACCGCCGATTGGCCTCGCGCTGCCTGGCGCGTTTCGCGCGCAAATGCTCTTGCGCGGCCAGCTCCCCGTCCGCGGGCGCGCGTTCCTCCCGCGGCGGCGCGAACTGCCCGATAAAGCGAAAATATATGTCAACATCCTGAACGCGCTCGCCGCTTGACTTGTCCGCTTCGTGAACTACGATTTTCTCAATGAACGAGTTCAATATCGGCGTGGTGAGCTCGTCGTACTCGGTGTAGCGCCGGGCCAGCTCGATGAATTGCGCCGACTTTTCGCTGTCCTCGACGAACGCGGCGATGCGGGCCGCAAGCTGCCCGCTCTGCGCTTCCAAGTCCGACTGCTCCCGCTCGTATTCGGCGGAAAGCTGCCCAAATCGCTTGTCGGAGAGCTTGCCGGAGGCGTTGTCCTCGTAGGTTTTCCTGAACAGCCTGTCAAGCTCGGCGGCGCGCTTCTGGTTCTGCGCCAGCTTGCGCCTGCCCGCCTTTGCCGCGTCTTCATGCCGGATCTCTGATTCCTCGCGGATTTTGGCCGCAAACTCGTCCCGATTGTCGCGCGCATAGGCGCACACGCTCTGAATCGCCCGCAGCGCCAGCCGGCGCACAGCCTCTGTGCGGATATAGTGCTGCGAGCATTTGTCGTCGAACACGCCCTTGCTGAGGCTGTACGTCGAGCAGGTGTAAAAGTCCGCGGTCTTGTGCCGGTACTCCCTGCCGAAGCGCTTTTCGGTGTAGTGCGTTTTCGCCTGGCGGCTGTTGTACATCTTCTTTCCGCATTCGTGGCAAAAAAGCAGGCCCGTCAAAGGGTTCGCCTCGCCGCAGGCGCTCGGGCGGCGCGGCGTCCCGAGCAGCGCCCGCGCCGCTTCAAATGTCCGCTCGCTGATTATTTCCGGGTGCGTCCCGTCAAAGACTTTCCATTCGGACTTGTCGCGGTACTGGAATTTCTTGGACTTGAAACTTGGCTTGACCGTGCGAAAATTGACCGTTTTGCCGCAGTATTCCGGCTTTGACAGAATGTTGCGCACAGTCCCGCCGTTCCAGGCATAGGGGGAGTCACCCTTGCCGTCGAACTTCCAGCCCCTTGTGCGGGCAAAGTACGCGGACGGCTTTTCAACCTTGCCGGCGCAGAGCCGCCTGGCTATTTGATACGGCCCCATGCCGTCCATAGCCATCGCGAATATGCGCTTCACCACGGCGGCGGCCTCGCCGTCAACCAGCCATGCGTTTTTGTCGCCGGGGCTTTTGCGGTAGCCGTATATCGCGTTGTAGGAGAGCGGCTTGCCCGCGCTGCCTTTCGCGTGGGCGACGGCCTTGATTTTGCGGCTCGTGTCCCTCGCGTAGTATTCCGAAATAATTTCCTTGAACGGCGTAAAATCGTCCTCGGACGTGAACGAGTCAAAGCCCTCGGACACGGCGACCAGCCTGATGCCGCGCTCTTTGAACATCTCGCGGTACAGGCCCATTCGGAGATAGTCGCGCCCCATCCTGTCCATTGTCTTGACGAGAATCGCGCCCACTTCGTCGCGCTCGACCATCCCGACAAGCTGCTGCCAGCCCGGCCTGTCCCACTGGGTGCCGGCGCGGCCGTCGTCCGCCAGATGCAGGTACGGCTTGAAGCCGTTCTGCTCGGCGTAGGCTTCGAGGATTTGCTTCTGGTTCGCGATGGACAGGGATTCCCCCTGCAAGGCGTCATCGCGGGACAGCCGCTCGTACAGAACGGTCATTTTGGCGGCCTGCCGATTCGTGCCCATGCTCATAGTGAGCCTCCGTTCGGCAACCGGCCTGTTTGCAGTGTGTCCAGTATACCGCGACCCTGCTGGAATTGCAAGTCGTTTTTGATCAGCCGGGTAATCTTTTCTTCTAGGGTTTCGGTTTCAGCCTCCGGGAAGCGGACTGTCACGCGGTACACCGTGGAGCCGACGCGCTCCGAGAATTGGTTTCCCTGCTCGCGCCCGAGGGCGGTCGTGGCGGTCGCGGCTTGCTTCATTGTTTGGGCGGCCATTCGCTTTCGGCTCCTTTCGGTGAAATGTTGTGAATGGGTCAAAGCGGGTCATAATGCAGTTTGATTTTGAATGCTTTCATTGCATTGCATATTGCCGCAGCCCGTGTTATGCTGTTCTTGCATGCGTAATCGCTTGCCGCGGAAGTCGGCTAAGAAAAGCCGGATGGATAGCGTTTCCGCATCGCCAAAGCCTCCTTTCGGTTGTCGGGGGCGGCCTAAGCGCCCGGCGCTTGAAATGGCCCCTCACTAATAGGAGATTTAGGCCCCGCTTTCGGGAACCTTTTTGGGAAAATAGTTTGTGAAATTTTTATGAGTACGCCGAAGGGCTTGATAATTGCCGGCTTTCAGGGGAGGCGAGGCCGTCTGTGACGAAAAAGCAAACAAAGCGCCAGGCTCGCGCCGAGGCCCTGCGCCGGTATGAAAATTCCTGCCGGACGGAAGCGGACTTCGCGGCGCTCGCCGCGATGCGCGACAAACTCGACAGCAACCGCGAGCGCAGGGAGCGCGGCCACGAAATTCTGTGCGCGTCGCATGAGGTTTTCGGCGACGGCCATGCAAACGGCGCGGCAATCCCGCCGCCTCTCGCGCTCCCGCACTGGCGGGAAGCCGTTCGCGGCGACTTCATCGGCACGATATTCGACAACGCCGATGAAATTTGGCAGGTGTTCGGAGACTGGCAGGTCGGGCGGCTTGTAAAGGGGCTGACGGCCAAGCAGCGCGACGCGCTGTTCCGAAGCGCCGTGCGAATGTGCTCGTCGGAGGAAATCGCAGTGTGCATGGGCAAGACGCGCAGGGGCGTGAACAAGCTGCTCGCCGCCGCGCTGGGCGGCTTGCGGCGGCGCCTGGCGGCGGCGATTCAGGAGCGGCTCGATGCGGGATTGCCCGTGACGCCGGAAAAGCGGCGGTTCTGCGAGCGGCATGCGACGCAAAATAAAACGTCCGGCGAAACGCCGGGCGAGTAACGGAGGCTATGCTATATGCGGCTGCAGGATTTGTTCGGCGGCGCAAGCGGCGGCTGGGCGGGCTACGACGAGTATATCATCGTCGAGGATAGTGGCGGGCGCTGCGTCACGCCTGCGGCGGGCGCGAAAATAAGCGGCTATGACCCGCTTCAAACGCCCGCCGAGATTGTCGTTGAAGCGCTGAATGTGGGCTTGATATGCGTCAAGCCCGCGCGCAGCCAAGCCTTGGCGGAAAGGGCGATCCTCGGCTTCTGCGCGAAGCGCGGCCTGCTCGGCTTTATGTGCGCCCTGCCGGCAACGCCGGATTTTTGGGAGCATGACGTCGTGTATCTGCCGAAAAATCCCGTCGTCAAAACGGGCAGCATGCCGTTGAAGGACTATGAAAAAATCTTCTTCCCCCAAGCGAAAGAGGATATGCTGGCCGGCAGGGGAAAAGCTCTCGCGCGGTTCCTCGGCGGCTTGGTTCCGGAGGGCGAGCCGCTGATCGGCGCCGGCGAGCGCGACACGTACAAGACTATGCTCAAATTCAGCGATTTGCCGTTCGCCCAAAGGCTCGGCTTCAAGCGCGGGTACGCGGAGCCGTATGAGTGGCTGCGCGGCCAATTCCGCGACTGGGCAAGCATGTTTTTGTCGGCGGCGATGTATTACGAGGAAACCGACGAAACAATGCGAGAGCTGCACCGCCGGGCGATTCAGGCGTTCGGCGGCGTTGCGCCGCATTACCGCGTCGTGCTCGGCGACGGCGCGCCGTCGCTGAAATGGGATTTTCATTCGCTGCTGCAGACAATCCAGCTGTTATTGAGCGTTATGCTGTCGGACGCGGGCCGCCCGCTCCGCATCTGCCCGGAATGCGGCAGGGCGTTTTGCGCGGCTGACCCGCGGGCGGCGTTCTGCTCGAAAGATTGCAAAAACCGCTGCAACGTGCGGAAAAGCAGGCAAAACAAAAACGGCACCCCGTAAAGCGCCGCCCTGCTTGCCCCTGTGCGATTATTTTGCCGTTGCCGCCGAGGCGCGCCGACGCGATGCGGCAATAAATCGCCAATCTCTCGCCGTTGCTGTTCATAAGATTTTCCCTTCTGCGTCTCAACGCCGTCGTGCTTAAATTCTAAGGGCGTCGCTGACAACAATACCATTCACGCCAAAAACGATACATTTCGCGCCAACATTGCATGGTTTCGCGGCCACCGTGATATTATGTATTCAGGGTCGGTGTCATAACAGCCAACATATGCGGCATGGCAGAATCAATCATTGCCATACAGTTTTCGTCGGCATAAAGGAATTTTATGGAAAGGAGGTGGGGAAGCGGAATCATGAGGCAGTTCGTTGCTTTCGACAGTTTCTGGTGGGCATGATTATCGTTTCACAAAAGAGGAAATGTCCCCAGCGGTAGCGGGCAAGCAATACCTGTTATCAAAAAATTAGCGAGTGAATTTAGGAGGGGTTGTCATGAAATCGAAAAAGGTAGTAGCGGTTATTCTGGCGGTACTGACAATGGCGGTTATGTTCAATTTCGCTTTTGCCGACCTTGGCGCAACCCAGCGCGATTTGTCTGAGTATGTGCTGGTGGAAGCCATCACGAGCGAGAGCGGAACCGTGACTGTCTATCAGCGGGCAATTCAGTCGCAGTTCTCAGTGCAGGGCATGGTGCAATATGCCGAGTTTTATGTTGAATTTTACGGCACAGTAGTTCCCCCGTCGTCATACTTCTTTGGGCCAATATACTACCCAGACAGAGGAGCCTATTTTCAGGGTTCGTTGCCGAAAACAGCCTCCGGCGAATATACTGATATCCTTGGACACAATATTGCGTGGGGAGACTACAAAGGGTATCTGGCCGAAGTATAACTCCAATTCAGCAAATTGCGGCGCGATTCGCGGGATATGCTCGCCCGCGTTCCTTGCGCACAACAGACAGCTGCAGGCACTTCGCGCATTGCGGGGCGCCTGCGCAGCAGAGCAAACGAAAGGGGAAAAGCAATGAAAAAAACTAAATTTGCCGCAAGCCTGATTTTGGCGGGCACTATGGCAGTCCTGCTGGCCGCCGCCCCGGTTCTGGCGCAGTCGGCCACCAGTTCATCGAGTTCATCGCCGCTGTTTGACAGGGACATTCGCGCAATCTCGCGAACCGTTCTCTGGCTGCGCGATCTTCAGGACGGCGACGTGATGCAGGCATATTGCCATTACGGCGACGGCGGCAGTGTAGACGGAGTTATCGTGCTGTACAGGGATTTGAGCGAGGCGCCGGCCACATACAGCTTAAAACAGGCTGATGGGAGTGGCGGCAGCGCCGAAATCGAGTTCAGCATTGCGGGCCAGTGCCGCGTCCGGCTCATTGAGGGGCAGGCCGCTGAGGAATCGCCCGCAAAATCTGGCAAGGTGGATTCGCTGACAACCGCGCTGTTCGCCCGTTACGAGCTTGCCCAGCCGGACTGAGCGCCAAAGGGCGGCGCGATCCAGCGGCAGCCGCAAGTGCTGCGGCAATCGCAAGTGCTGCGGTAGCCGCATGTGGCGCGGCAACCGCAAGCGCTGCGGAGGCTAGGGCGCGGGCGCGCCTAGCGCATGAACGGAAATGAGCGCAAAACGCGGAAATAGACCCGGCCCGGCAACTTGGCCCCCGCCGCCTCAGACGGCGGGGGGCTTTTGCATTAGGGCGCCCCTTGCTTCCGTGATGGAACTGTTCCTAACAACAGTGCGCCGGACACAAATTACGATTAAAAAAAGATGGGCGGATGGGTTGAGTGCGGCTATAAATTGTTTTACAATTAATTTGAGGTGACGGGCATGCATATAGCCATATGCGAAGACGAGAAAGAACAGGCTTCCCGCATCAAGGCGCTTGTTGCGGCTTGGGCTTCTGAAAACGAGATCCCCATTGAAACACGCGTGTTTCACAGCGCGGAAGCGTTTCTTTTCGCTTGGCCGGAAGCGGCCTTTGACATTTCAATTTTGGACATCCAGATGGAAGGCATGTCCGGGCTGCAACTTGCTGAGCATATCCGCAAAACGGATTCCGCGATGTCAATTGTATTCCTGACCGGCATCGCGCAGTTTGTTTTGCGCGGATACGACGTTGGCGCCCTGCACTATTTGATAAAACCGGCAAACCCCGCGAAACTCTGCGCTGTGCTGGACAAAGCCCATGCTCTGTGGCGGGCGCGCGAGCGCGATGTTATTGCCGTTTCCTGCGGGGGAACTGAGCACTCAATCTCTCTATTGAGCATATCCTATTTTTCCATGGCATCCCATTACGCCGAAGTTCACGCGGATAAAGGCGCGTATCGGATTCGCAAGAGGGCGGGCGAGCTTATGCGGGAATTGCCGCCGTTTTTTGTCCATTGCCATCGTTCTGTCATTGTCAACATGCACCGCGTTGAATATATTCTGAACGATTCTCTGGGCATAGCGGGCGGCGAAGTCCTGCCCGTCAGCCGCAACTGCCGCAAGGCGGTGAGCGAAGCCTTTTTGGAGATCCACAAGGAGTTGTAAGATGACTGCTGAATGGAGCGCTATTGAAATTGCGGCAATCATTATCGAGTGCTTGGCCATGGTGTATTTTGCAAATAGCCGCTTCCCGGCGAAACGCGGGAATAGCCGCTTGTTAGCAGCGCTAACGTTCATATTCTGTGTTGTTGTTGATGCCGTGTTCACTTTTGCCGCCCTGCCCATGCTGGAGGGCGCCCTGTTTGCTGTGCTGCTTGCCTTTTTGCTTGCTGCGAAAAAAGGCAATGCCGTCAATAAGATATTCTGCGCACTGTTTGCTATGGCTATAGCGATAGGAACGGCGCTTGTGGGGGCGCAATTGGCAGCGGCAGCTTCCAGCGCGCCGTTTCAAGGCATTTTTCGCAATCAGGAATCTGTAAGAATTGTGGCGATTGCGCTCAGCAAAGCGTTCCAAATGATTGTGTTTTGGCTTTTTTCAAAAAGACGCGCTTTGCTTAAACTGGCTTTAAGGATGCCGTCAATTATTCTTTCTATCGCCGCGCTCTTGAATTTGGCCTGCTTGTTCCTGCTTTATCTCTTGTGCCTTACTTTGGAAATATCCCGCCGGGGCGGTGTTATCATTACTGTTATAACAATAGGCATACTTTCGACAACTGCTTTAGTGTTTTTGTTATTTGACATTTTCGCGCGGGAAGAAAATTCGCAGTTAGAGCTGCTGTCGCAAATGCAGCGGCTTGAGATAGAGGGCAATTTTCATAGGCAAATAGACGCAATGTATGCTGATATGCGGCGCTGGCGGCATGATTACAAAAACCACACGCTTTCCTTGGCGGCTATGCTTGAAAATGGGGAGGAAGACAAAGCATTGGAGTATTTGCGCCAGATGAGCAAAGAGCCCTGCCGCGTCGAGGAAACCTTAAACATTCCGAACATGGCCTTGAATGCCATTGTGAGCACAAAATTGACATATGCCCGCTCAAAAGACATTGACATAACGCTCTCTGTCGCCTACCCGGAACATGTGCCAATCAACGACACCGACATTTGCTCTATCGTCGGGAACATGCTTGACAACGCGATAGAAGCATGCGAGCGCATCACGTATGATAAGCGTTTTCTGTCGATTTCTATTGTCGCCAAGAAAAAAATGCTGTTAGTTACCGTGCGCAATAGCGCGGCGAACATCAAAACTATTGGCGGGAGGTTTGTAACATCTAAAAATGGCCCCCATCATGGTTTAGGCATTCAGCTCATTGATGATTTAGTAGGCAAATATCAGGGGTATTCGCGCCGCGAATACTCGGAGGGAGTATTTTTGACACAGGTTATATTGCCTATTTAGCTTTAAGTCGCGTGCCGCTTCCAGCCGCGATACAGGCATCTGTTTTCAGTGAAGGCGCGGGCGGCTATCACGCAGACACGCACATGCGTTGTTTTCTGATTATGAATGCCAGCTGGTGGTTGATTGTGCCTAATTTGCCTGAACTGTCGCTGCAAAATCATGTATTTCTAGGAGTATTCGCATGTTTGGCTATTTTATTTCTAGCTCCCGTGCCCAATCAGAATGTCCGTATGAGCGATGCGCACAGGCTAAAAATGCGCCGCATCGCCGTATTTCTAAGTATGTTCTATACGATCCTTGGAGTCGTGCTTGCCTATTTGGGATTTTACTATAGTGAATTTGTCGTTGCCGGCCTTATGGCGATTGCTGTCTCTATGGTTTGCGCTATGGTTAAATACAAATCGCTTATGAAACGAAAGTGAGTTTTTATGCAGCCCATGTGGCTCTGCGTCGCAATATGAACTCGCAAAACAAGAGCGGCGCTCCGTAAAGCGCCGCCCTGTTTGCGCGTGGCTGGTGCCAGCGCTAGTCGCTGTTGTCCATAAAATTGTCCTTTCTGTTGCGGCTCAAAGCCGCCTGACGCAATCGAAAATGTCTGCAAACAGGCCGGTTGCGCTCAATGTAGTGGCATTTCATTTGAAATACCCTTTACATCATAAATCTTTAGTGCTGTGTTCTTATGCCATTGAGCATCTGCGCGGCGCGGGATTCAGCGGGAGGCCGCCACCGCGCCTATCACGCGGGCCGCGCCGGCGGCTTTCAGCTCGCGCGCGCAGGCGTGGAGCGTGGAGAGCGTCGTCGCTATGTCGTCCACGAGCAGCACGCGCTTGCCGCCGAGGCCGGCCTTTTCCGCTTCGGCCATGTCCGCGGCGAACGCCGAGCGGGCGTTCGGCAGGCGCTCGCGCCTTTGCAGGCCGCTCTGCCTGAGCGCTTCCGGGCGGCGGCGCAGCAGGCGCCCCGCGAACGGCCGGCCGAAATACTCGGCCACGTGCCTCGCCATGACCTCGGCCTGGTTGTAGCCGCGCTCCCTCGCCCGCGCGCGGCTCAGCGGCACGCACGCCACGATGTCGAACAGCCCGCCCGCCGCGTCGAAGCGGGCGCCCGGCAAATCGGCCGGCCGGGCCGCTCCCGCCTCGCCAAGCGCCGCCGCCCCATCGGCCCAGCCGTGCGACGACGGCGCGCGCGGGCCGGCCGGCGCCCATGCCATCCCCGGCGCTCCGCTTGCGCCCGGCGCCCCCGCCGCGCGCGGGTTGCCCGCCTCGCCAAGCGCCGCCGCCCGCTCGGCGGCCGCGCGGCTGATCTTGGCGCAGAGCAGCGCCGCGAATGTCCTGCCGTATTCGGGCCGCTGGGCGAACTTGTAGCGCGAGAGCGCCGAGCGGGCCACGCCCTTGTAGGCGAGCGCGCCGATCGCCTCGTCGCAGCCGCCGGGGTTGCCGCGCGCCCCGCTCTCGAACAGCCACACGCCCCCGCTGAACGGGATCCGGCCCTCGCAGCCGCCGCATACGGCCAGCTCCGCGCCGGCGCCCATCGGCCTGCCGCAAAAGACGCATTTCGGGGGGAACAGGAAAGACATGATCGCGCCGCTCATTTGTGGTAGCTCTCATTCCCGATAATTTTGAACGCCCTGTAGATCTGCTCCATGAGGATCAGCCTCGCCAGCTGCCTGGGGAACGTCATCCTGGACATGGAGAGCCTGTAGTCCGCGAGCCGCTTGACGTCCGGGTGCAGCCCGTTGGAGCCGCCGACGACGAACGCGACGCCGCCAGGCCGCTCCATGACGGAGCGCAGCTTTGCCGCGAACTCCTCGGAGCCCAGCTCCTCGCCGCCGGCGTCCGCGGCTATGAGGTACGCGCCGGGCGCTATCCGGCGCCTTATGGCGGCCGCTTCCTCAAGCAGCTGCCTGTCCACGCAGGCGGGGTCGCCCTCGCGGAGGTTCCGCGCCTCGGCGGCCTCCGCGATCTCCAGCGAGCAGAACCGGCCCAGCCGCTTTTGGTACTCGCCTATGGCCTCGGCCAGGTATTTTTCCCTTATCTTGCCGACCGCGACGATGCGAATCTTGACCATAATCCTCCCAGGCCGCCGCCATGCCATGCCGCAGCGAGCCGCCCGCCGCCCGCCGCCCCGCGCCGGGCATCGGGCGCAGGCCCGGCAGGCCCATATCACGGCCTCACTGCCAGTCGGGCTGGGGGAAGATCTCGTCGCCGTAGGCGGCCTCAAAAAAGCGCTCGCCGCCGCCTTCCGTCCGGACGCGCCACACCGCGCCCTCCTCCGACTCCACGAACGAGCCGTCCGCCGGCGCGTTCTGCCCCATGAAGCCTATGTCGATGGAGCGGATTGCCTGGCCGCTCTCGGCATAGTGCTTCAGGACGACCTGGTACGCCGGGACCACGCTCATGAGCCGGCCCTGCGAGTCGTCCTTTATGCCCCTGCGCCTGACCGATATCTCCGATATGCCGCCGGACGCGCTGACGGTGACGCAGACCGTGCTGTCGAACACGAGCTTGCCCTTGTATTTCTGCGCGTAGCACAGCTCCGCGCCGCCCCCGCCCACGCTCCATTCCCCGCCGCCGTCCGCTGCGGCCGCGGAATCCAGCGCGAACTGCGACAGATCGACGCCCTTGGCCGCCAAAGCCGCCCGGACGCCGCTGTCTAGCGCGGCGGCGTCGGCCATGCCGATGCCCTCCGACGGCGCGGCGTTGCGGTAGACGAACGACGCCCCCCCCAGCAGCTCTATCTCCACGGAGCCCGACGGATCGCGCCACGAGGCTGCGCCGCCCACGGCCGCCGGCAGCGGCGCGCCGCCCGAAAGGCTTTCGGCCATGGCGCGCGCGGCGGCGGAGCCGTCCTCGTAGATCAGCAGCTCGCTGTCGCGGACGTCCCTGGGAAAATCGCAGAGCATGGCGACGCCGCGCTTCTCCAGGATCTGCCCCACGTCCTCGTACATGCCGTTGCCCTCGCCCGCGCCGACCGCCCTGCTGACCACAGAGGCGAGCAGGAGCGCGTTCAGCGCGAGCAGCAGCGTTATAAGTATGTTTTTAGCCTTCGACCAGTCCACGCCATTCCCTCAATCGCCGCCC
>JAISFK010000318.1 GCA_031263625.1 Clostridiales bacterium | reverse complement strand
TATCCAATGGCTGCTCACATTTATTCCAAAAACCGCCAAGGATCCCGCGAAGGTTCTTGAGGTTATGGAATACATCAACAGCAAGGCGGGCAGGGATCTTTTGTGCGCGGGGCCTGCTGACTGGCTCTCCCCGGAGGGCGTTTCTTCGGACGGGACATACACCCTGACCGTGGACCCTGCCACGCGGAAGGCCGAATGGGGTTCCGAAAGCGCCACAGAACCACTTGCGTACATATTCGCGACGCACATGTTTGGATACATTCCCGCCAAAGACTATGGCACCTTTGAAGAAGCGTATGCGAACCGCACGACATACATGGAAAAGAGCATGGAGGGCGATCCGTTCAACAGCAGGGACGCTATACAAAACGGCCAGCTGTATTCGGTTTCCGATCTGCTGTCCGAGACCAATCTTGAAATTGACAATGACGTCAAGCCAAAGATTAACACCATCAAGTTTGAGTATTGGGACAAGATCATCATGGAACCCAATCCGGAAAATATCGACGCGCTGTGGGATGAATACACGAGCAAATGGAGAGCGGGCGGAGGGGACGCTTACATACAAGCGTACCAAGAGTATTACGACGAAATAAACCAATAAAATACTGATTTGGAGGCGCGACATTATGCTTACGCTTGAAACAGGCAGCCTGGTGCTGACTTTTAGCGAGGAAACGGGCGTCCTTCACGGCCTGAAGTCGAAGATAACGGGCTGGGACATTCTGGGCGCGGGGCGCGGGCGCGAGAGCGAAAGCGACAGGGGCGAGGGCGACGGACGCGAGAACGGCGCGAGCGAGCGCGGCCTCTCGTGGAAAATCCTGCTCCCGCTGTCCGACGAGCTGCGGAACAACCACATTTTGGGCGAGAAGCAAAAACTGTCGTCCTATGAGGCGCGGCCGGGCGAGCTTGTCCTGAAGTGGGACGGCGCGGCATCGGAGCGCGGCGGTGAGCACGACATCGGCGTCGCGCTGACCGTCAGGGCGGACGGCGCCGCGGCCGTCTTCGCCATCGAGATAGACAACAGGTCGGGCTATGTCGTCGAGAACGTGTACTGCCCGTGCCTGATCAACCTCGCGCCGCCGGAGGGCGCGAAGAAGCTCAGCGCGTTTTTCGACAACTACGCCACGGGCTGCGAGGCGCCCATCTGGCCGCATTTCCAGTCGAACATCGGCTATTTCGGCACCGACTGTCCCACGCAGATACCGCACGGCATGGGGCATCCGTCCGTGCCGTTCGTGCTGCTCCGCGCGGAAGCCCAAGGGCTGTGCATGGGCGTCTGGAGCGGCAGCGCGGAGCGCCCGGACGCGGACTTTTTGAACGCGGATTTCCTGAACTGGATCGGGGAGCTGCGCCCCGGCTACGAATCGTCCATCGACCAGCGCGCGCCGGAAGGCGGGTCGATCGCGGGGAAGCCTGCGGAAATTCGCTACTCCGCGCTGCATGCCCCGTATATCCAGCCGGGCGAGCGGCGCGCGCTCGCGCCCGTCGCGCTCGCCGCCTATGAGGGCGGCTGGCAGGATGGGGTCGATATTTACAAGGAGTGGCGGCAGGGGTGGATGAAGCCCGCCGTCGCGCCTGGCTGGGCGCGCGAGCCGCACGCGTGGCTGCAGCCCCACGTCAACTCCCCCGAAGACGAGCTGCGGATGCGCTTCGCTGAGCTGCCGAAAGTCGCGGAGGAGTGCCTGAAATACGGCGTGGCGGCCATACAGCTTGTCGGGTGGAACGACGGCGGCCAGGACCAGGGCAACCCGTCGCACGAGCCGGATCCGCGGCTGGGCACGTTCGAGGAGCTCAGGCGGGCCATCGGGGAGTGCCAGGGCATGGGCGTCAAAATCATCCTGTTCGCCAAATTCATATGGGCGGACAGGGGCACGAAATGGTTCCGCGACGAGCTGAAAGACCTCGCCTGCACGGACCCATATGGCGATTACTACTTGTTCGGCGGCTACAAGTACCAGACGGGCACGCAGCTTCTGGACATCAACACGAAGCGCCTCATACCCATGTGCTTCAACTCCGATTATCCCGCAAGGCGCAAGCGTGCTTGAAACCGTTGCAGGGACAGTGCGGCGGGGGGCAAATTCCCTGTAAATCCCTCTTTGCCATTGGCGCCATGCGCCATTGCCGAGTAGCCTCATTTCATGTATAATTATGTCGGCTTCACTATGGGTTCGCGGTTTTTCACATCGCCCCGACCCAATCAAATCAAAAGCGAGGGTTCCAAAGTGACTGATGCGCAGGCGAAGATCGTCTTTGACATGTATAACCCCGCAGGCGCGGTCGTCCGCTGTCCGAACGGGCGCGCCGCCGTCCGCAAGGCGCTCGACGTTTACGCGCGGGCTGCGGTGAACCTCTACGGCATCATCTCCCGGCAGGAGTTTGCCGACATATTCAACCGACAGAACGCGGAGCAGACGACCGCCGACGAAGTGTTCGCCCTGCTCCTTCCGCTCGCGCTAAAAGACGGGTGGTACTGTTTTTTCAAAGACTGCATAGTCCACTACTGGGCGATTGACGACTTCGACCTTGCCGACTACTGGCTTCGGATGCAAGCCGACAAGCCGCGCTATCTGCCGGACAAAGACGAGTTCCTGAAATATGCGGATCAGTATTACGAGGACGGCAAGCAAGCCAAAAGCTGGGATAAAGTCCTCAAGTTTTTCATGGCCGCCTGGCCAAACAACATCGGCGTTTACAAATGCTACCTTGAAGCCAAGGACTATATCATCGACAGCGCCAGTCTCAACAATCTCGGCAGGATATTTGAGAAACACGGCATTGTTTTCCTCGACAAAAAGATGACGCAAGATTTCTTCGATCTGACAATGGCGGCAAAGAACAACTCGCGAATTAAGGACAACAAGGGCTACACGCCCGTCGAAATGCGCAAATTGCTGGAAGCCGCGCACCCAAACTCTGCCGAGCCGCAGTTTCAAATTTGGGAAAAAGTAGGCCTGAACGATCCCTGCCCCTGCGGGAGCGGCAAGAAGTATAAAAAGTGCTGCCGCCTGGCGGAGGTGGCAAAGTCGGCGCAGCTGAGCCAAAGCGAGTGCGTTCTGTTCTATGAAACTTGGTACGGCTTAATGGGTTTCATAAACGAAAAGAGGAAAATCCTGAAGACGGCAATCAAGCCGGTTTACCCGAATCCGATAGGCGAGGAGCTCATCTACAGAGTTCGCGAGGAACTTTGGGAGAACGTGGGCCTCATTGACGAGTATCTCGCCGCAACGGAGCTGCCGCCGGAAAAAATTAGCCTGTTAGAATCATGGCGCGACCATCACAAGAAAGACATGTTCTTTCTACTGGAATACAGACCGGAGCACGCCGTTGTGCTTGTTCCGGGGGAAGACGGCGACGACAGGCTATACGGCGTTAAGGGCATATCCAACTCGATGGCCGCGATTATGAAAAGACGGCTGCCCATCCAGCTTGAAACCGTTCTGTTGCCGTTCAAAGGCAAGATTATCTATGACAGCTATATGCGGCCGTTCCCAATCGCCTTTGGCGAAGGCATTATGAAATCGCTCGGCGAGTGGCGGGACAAAGCCATGGCTCACGGCATTATTTCAAGCCTGGAGTAATCGGGCGCGCCTGCGCTGGCACGCGCAAGGCGCACTACGGCGGGGCAAGGCACAGCGGGGCGCGGCGCCGGCGGCATGGGACGCGCCAGCGGCAATATTATACTCGAAGTATCCCAAATCGAAAACGCCTTTGAGCGGATGGGCGGCAAGATGCGTAATTTTGGCATATGAGAGCTTGCGTTCCGTTGTTTGCAACTTGTCGTAGTCGCGGATATCAAAGAGGTTCACCAAAACCTTTGTGCCGTGATA
>JAISFK010000423.1 GCA_031263625.1 Clostridiales bacterium | reverse complement strand
CATTGACCGCGGCGGTGATGACATGGGAGTGGCGCGCAAATCGAAAATCGCGTCAAACGCGGTGATATATGCCCGCTATTCAAGCCATGGGCAACAAGAACAGAGCATAGACGGGCAATTTAGGGACTGTTGCGCTTTCGCGGAACGCGAGGGCATGGCCGTTATCGGCGAGTACATTGATCGCGCGATATCGGGCAAGACTGACGAGCGCCCCGCCAAAACATTGCGGCTGGCGGGTTGCGAAGCGGCATAGCGCGCGGCGCTGCGGGGCCGGGCATGCGAATCGCGGCGCGAGATGCGGCGCGAGATGCGGGCGGGGCCCGAAAACGCCTTTTGGCATTTTCGGGCCCCGCCCATTTTTTCGCGTCTTCGCTACGCGGCTACGCGCATTTTGCGCCTTGCTTACCCGCGCTTTTTTTGCGGGCAGGCGCACCGCGCTCCAGTACCTGCTTTTACGGACCGGTAGCCTCCTCCCAGTTCAAATAGCCTGTGATGCCACCCACATACGTTCCCGACAGCACGCTGTCCCCGTCGCCCTTGTTCACTATGGTTCTGTCGTCGGACGACGCCGTAATGAACCCAAATTCGTGGGTGTTGCCGGCCGTGAGGAACATCTGGTGAAGCGTACTCCCCGGTTTCACTATGATCGTAGCCGCCGGGCTACCGGGATTTTGCCCGCCGCTCGACTCCTCTGTCCCGTAAAACTTGTAATTGTCCCCGTTCGCGAACAGTCCTTTCATGCCTTCTATGTCCACGGTATCGCCGGCCGCATCGATAGTCACGGTCGGCCCATTTACGAACCAGACGCTGTAGATCAGCCCAAGCGTCTTTTTGACCGTCACGTTGGCCGAGATCGCGAGCTGTCCGGGGCGAACCTCGATGTAGCCGCCCGTCTGATCGCCCGAATCCCACACAATCCTCGGATTCCCTTCGGCCGGGCCGACCAGCCAGCCCGAATACCATTTGTCGCGGCTTTCGACATAGCCAGCACCGCCGATTTCAAACGAGGACTCCGGCCCCACGGCCAGGTACGAGCCGAGGCGGCTCAGCAGAACCGCGTTTGATCCCAGCGGGAAGCCTTCGTATGCGCCGTCGCGCAACTTGCCTCCCGGCATGGCCTCGATGCAACCGTTGTTGAAGTTGCCCGGCGGGCACGGATGGTTCGCGCCGTTGGCGATGTAACTGTCGTTGTCCGCCTCGATCACGAGGCTCGCGCCGCTGTTCACACGGAAGCGTATAGCGCCATAGCTGTCGTCCGATGCCCCCAGTGCCCCATACGGAATGTGGAATGTCGGCAGTGCGCCGTTGTTGGCACCGCCCGGAATCCCGACGTCAATCACGATGAGGTTTGTGGTTGACTCGCCATCCGCAGCGGGCAGCTCCGTCCCCTTGATGTTGATGCTGTCGTTCGCCGCATGGGTGCTGTCGATATAGATCTCAAACAGATTGAGCGCGGCCTCGCTGATCGCCTCTGTGTATGCTATTGTGGTTTTTCCGCTCTCGATCGCGTCCGTGCTGCCCGGCGCGTTCGGCAGGTACACGGCGCGCAGAATGCCAAGGATGTGCGCCCCGTCAGCGACAGTGTCGTCAAAGTGCACCCAGGCTGTGCTGTCGTCGCTATATTTGATCTGCGCGAGTGGGCGCGTTTCGTCCGCGAACAAGACCTTGACGATTCCGTTCAGCGCTATCGTGCCATCATTGCGCTCTGCCTTACCGTCGGCTTTGTACAGCTCGACTGCGGCGCTCGCCGTCGTCTCGCCGCTGGCCGCCGCCGTGAACGTGAGCGCCGGTATCGCGGTCTTGCCGGGGCTGGCTGGCTCGATTGTGGCAATTTTGTCTTCCATGCTCAGGATCAGCTTCGCGACCGTCGCGCCGTCGCCGTCCAGAATGTCTGCGCTCCCCCCGTCGATATCCCACTCTATCAGCTCGTTGTTCACAACCGTCGAAATCGCGGCGCTGAACTCCAGAACCAGCATGTCTGCCATATACTGCGCGTCATACCCGATTTGTTGCGCCACAATGCTCAGCGCGTCGGGCGTCCACTTTGCGTGGAGCGTGACGTCGCCGGTCACTTCGGCGTCAAAGTCATACGCCGCGCCCGCGAGCCCGATGTCCGCGTACCAGCCGTCAAATGAATGGCCCTCCTTCGCGGGATCCGCCGGCCTCGCCGCCTTGCTGCCGTATGCGACGCTCTGCGGCGCGATCGCGTCGGCGCCGTTCGTCACGAACGCCACGGTGTATTGCACGGGCGTCCACTTGGCATATAGCGTGACGTCGCCGAACACGGCGGCGCCAAAGTTATACTCCGCGCCCGCGAAGCCGCTGTCCTCGTACCAGCCTTCAAAGATATGGCCCGTCTTTGCCGGGTCGGCCGGCCTTGCCGCACTGTAGCCGTGCTCGACGGTCTGCGCCGCGATCGCGTCGGCACCGTTCGGCTCGAACGCCACGGTGTATTGCGCGGTCGCCCACTTGGCGTACAGCGTGATGTCGCCGGTCACTTCGGCGCCAAAGTCATACTCCGCGCCCGCGAGGCCGATGTCCTCGTACCATCCGTCAAAGGCATAGCCCTCCATTGTGGGATCGTCCGGCCTCCCCACGATGCCGCCGTGCGCGACGCCCCTCGGCTCGACCGCGCTGCCGCCGTTCGTCTCGAACGTCACGGTGTATTGCGCTATTTCCCATCTGGCGTACAGCGTGAAGTCCCTGCCCACTGGCGCGTCGAAGTCATACGGCTCGCCCGCGAGCCCGCTGTCCTCGTACCATCCGGCAAAGGCGAAACCGGGCATCGCCGGATCGGCGGGCCTCGCCGCCCTGCCGCCTTCAGCCACGCTCTGGGGCGCGACCCCGCTGCCGCCGTTCGGCTCGAACGACACGGTGTACTGCACGGGCGTCCACTTGGCGTAGAGCGTGACGTTGCCGAGCACGGCGGCGTCAAAGTCATACTCCTCGCCCGCGAAGGCGCTGTCCGCGTACCAGCCGCCAAAGACATGGCCGGCCATCGCGGGATCCGCTGGCCTCGCCGCCCTGCCGCCGTATGCGACGCTCTGCGGCGCGATCGCGCCGGCGCCGTTCGGCTCGAACGCCACGACATAGTAGACGACGCCCCCGCCGCCGCTGTCGCCGCCTCCGCCGCCGCTTCCCCCTGTGCTGCCTGTGCTGTCCGTGCTGCCGGAGCTGCCCGTGCCGCTTCCGCCGGCCGCTGGCGCTGTCACCGTCCCGGTCTGGCCCGCGCTGACAGTCTTGCCGTCGCCCGTGGACACGGCCGCGCCGCTCTCGTTCTCGACTTTCGCGCCCGCCACCGCGATCGAAACGTCGCCGTCGCTGCCCTCCGTCACGATCGCGGAGCCGAGCTTGCCCGCGCCGGAAACCGTGACGCCGCCCGCGCTGATCGTCGCCTCGCCGATCTCCGCGCCGGAGCTGATCGACACCGACGTGTTTTCGCCGCCGACGTCGAGCTTCTCCACTGTCGCGCCCGAAGCGGCGGTTATTTCCGCGTTCGCGGCAAGCGGGCCGGACACGATTGTCTCAATCTGCGCCGTCGCCTCCAGCGTTATTTTGACGTCCGGCGCGCCGATGTCTATCTCGCCCGCCTCAGCCCCGACCGTGAGCTCGGTGGCCGCGTTGACCGGCGCGGCCTCGATTTCGCCGGCGGCCGACACCTCGGCCTTTGGCATGACCTCTATCTTGCCGATTTTCGCGCCATCCTCCGTCTCGACAATGGCCTTGCCGCCCGCGACGACGGCGACCGTCCCGACGCTCGCGCCGGCGCCCTCCACGACGACGCGCACTGGGTTGCCGAATGTCTTGCTCGCCAGCACGTTCGGAATGACGCTCTTGCCCCGTATGTGCACCGAATTTCGGCCGCCGCCCAAAATGATTAGCCGGCCGCCGATTTCGACGTCCTCGAGCGTGACGTCGCCATTGCCGACGCCCTGCGCTATTATGACGTCGCCCTTGGCGGTCCCGGCCGTCAGCGCCACGCCCGGCTTGCCGACTATGAGGGCCTTGTCGGACGCGGCGGGCCTGCTCTCCGTCACGATGTCCGCGACGGCGTTGTCAAGCACCTGCATGACCTCCGCGCGCGTGAAGCCCTTTTGCGGCATGAAGTTATGGCCCGTGTCGCCGTTGAACACGCCAAGGGCGCCAAGCGCCCGCGCATACGGCCTGTACGCCGCCGATATGCTCGCGGCGTCCGCGAAATTAGCGGCGCCCGGCTCCGGCGCGATCTGGAACGCGTTCGCGATGATCTTCGCGGCCAGCTCGCGCGTGAGCTCCAGGCCGGTTTCGTTGGCCTTGATCGCGCCCGCCGTCACGGCCTTGCGGACATCTTCCACCGCCCAGGCCGGAATCTCCGGCGAAATCCTCGGATTCCCCGCCTGGGAATAGCCGAAAGTCCTGCCCAGGACGGCGGCGAGCTCCGCGACGCTCATGTCGCGATCCGGCGCGAACGCCCCGTCGCCGTCGCCGCGCAGCACGCCGTAGTCGCTCCACTTCTCGATCACGGCCGCGCCCCAGTGCTCCCCGGTGTCGCTGTAGCCTTCCGCGAGCGCCGGAACCGCGAGCGCGGCGATCGCCACAAGCATGGCGGCAACCGCCGCCAGAAAGCGCCGGGGCGCCCCCTCTTTCAAAATTTTGCCCATGCTGAATTCTCCTTCCCGTTTTCTGAAAATAAAAGCAATAAAAGATTTATGGCGCAAAATGTCATTTTGTTGCCTGCAGATTTTTACCCATTAAGTTAGTGAACAAAACTATACTTTTCTGCACTTTTTCATTTTGAATTTTCGTTGTACGATGCAGTCGCTCTGCCGGCGAGCCTGCGAATACATAGGATATACTCGTGTTCGATTGGAAATTCCGACCGCAATTTGCGGTCGAACAGAGGAAACGAGTATTACTGACTCGCGTTTATGGTATATTCAAATGCTCGTCAGTATAACTTATGTAATTGTCGCGCGCTGCGTTGCTGCAATGTTGCATTGTCGCATCGCAACGCTTGACACGCGCCCCTAAATTATATATCATCAAATCAAGATTATACTAATCGTGATTTGAAAAAACGAAGCGGGGAGA